>NZ_JBQENP010000026.1:0-38328 GCF_052044755.1 Acinetobacter sp. 22512
CAGTTTTTAAAAACTGCTTAACTAACTGTCCAACTTTATGGGGTCAGATCATTCCGCCGCAGAGGGGGCACGCAGGGATGCCCACAAAAAAGAGAGACTTTTTCGTGTGCTTTGGGTATGCGGCCTGTCAAAGCCGACTGGCAATGTGGCCAGCAGGCAAAGGATAATCGGAGGGGTTTTAGGTGTCAATGTGATATTGGCTACAAATAAAGCTTTAAAAACATGTGTAAAAAGATTTATTAATATCTTAGAGAATGCTTTTATTTTTTTAGATTTTAAAATGTAAGTAAAACTTAAAAATGCACTTCGCTATATTAATTCATTAAGACTTTGAATACCGAGTTTTACGCCATAGCTACCTTCACTATCGTTATCAAGCCAACCACCATTAATTAAAGCTGGCACAGTCTTATTTATCACTTTACCAGCTAATAGTTTGGCATCATCCCTACTTAAATAGCCAACTGTTAAACCATTAATTTCAATTTTAACTGCGTTCTTGTCATAAGCATTAAAAGGTTCAGAGACAACTCTAGCCATTACTTCTACATATTTTGACTTTTCTTGCTTAGGCCCAGCAATCTTTCTTAAATTTGCTTGATAGGATTGCTCCCCAACAATATCAACCAAATAGACTATTGATCTTACACCAGTGATATTTTTCTTCTTATGCTTTTTACTTAATATTAAAAATAAAACCAATAAGCCAAATACTCCCAATATCATTTCCATTCTTTTTCCTCTTATTATTTATAAAAAATATAAAACTAAAGATATTAAAAAGAGTAAACCAGAAATCAGCTTACTCTTTTATACCCTTATTTAATGACAATGATGGTCACCAGTTTTACTATTCGTATGACATCCTTTAGAGTTTGTACCCCCAGAATGAGCATTAACCTGTGTAACTGCCAAACCGATTAAACAAATGAGTAAAAGTTTTTTCATGAGTTTATTTCCTTCAAGTCGGAATTATAATTGAGTTTTTATTGTACAAAATAAAATTTTTAAGCTTTGATAAAACAGATGAGTGACTTATAAACTTTAGTCTAGTTTCTATTTATAACCATTTTTTTGAAATATCCCTTTAAAAAGATAAACCATGAAAATTTGTATTGTAGGCCCTTCTGGCGCTGGTAAAACAACTATCACTAAGAAATTAGCTGATGAATTAAAGATTTCAACTTATGGGTTTGATGAAATCTACTGGAATATAAGTGGAACTGAGTTTGTAAAGAATTCGGAAGAAACAATCTCAAGTGGTACTCAAGAAATCGCCTTACAAGATAGCTGGATTGTAGAAGGAGCTTACGATAAACGCTTACTTCCATTACTTCTTGAATGCTCTTTAATTTTAAAAATGGAAGTTCCTTTTTATTTAAGAACAATAAGGCTTTTACAACGTTATTTAAAGTCTACTGTTACACGCAAGAAACCCAAAGAAACTCTAAAAAATACATTAGAGTTGATTCAGTTTTCACATAGTTTTGATAAACGTTTAGAAAAATTTCTGAGTAGTAATGCTCAACTCTCTAAAAAGACTATTCCTTTTAATAACTTTTCAAAAGCTATAAATATTATTCAGACTACTTTTAAAAACAATTAATTCATTTATGAAATCATGATGAAAGAACGGAGGTGGGTTGACAGACCAGTCATCTAGGAACTGGCACGCACTAAGCGTCCCGCCTCCGTTCTTTCGCAGAGAATAATGAGAGCGATTATATGTGTCAATGTGATATTAGGTGTATTTTTAAGATTTATTTTCTATTTTAATTGGTAGATTATATTTAGTGATACACCGATAAAATGGATAATTAAATCCACCTTATCGGCTTGCTAGAATCGGTTTTGAAAACCTTATTTTTTATTGTTTAATATACTTTGGAAACTCTTTTAAAACCTTATGGCAAAAGTGTCCCTGTGTATCCGCTTTCTTACGTTCTTCAAATTCCTTCATACCAAATTTCATAACCTCTCTACCGTATTTTTCACCAAGGTCATGTTTAGTACATTTTGCGGCAGCATCCTTTAACTCTTCTGAGTAATAGTGATAATTACAATCGAGCTGAGCACGGCTTAAAAAACCATGTAGCTCTACTGCTTTCTCACACTGTGTTTGCTCTAGAAGATTTCTAGACTCTTGAGCAGCATAAATTGATGTTGCTAAGAATAAAGTGAAAATCGTTACTAAAAAATTACGCATTATTTCCCCGACAAAGTTATTAAAAGTATTAGTGATAATATTGCGGGCGTATTAAATAATAATTATTTATAAGTGTCTATTAATAATAAAGAAAATGGGATAACCCTCATCTCTTTTGAATACTTAATCACCTTAATAAAATTGGGTGATTAATTTTTATCAAGTGAATGATATTAAATTTGTTTTATAACCATCTTTAATATTATTCGAGTTATTCGGAAAAAGAGTTTTAGTGATATTTAATCCATTTCTAATCTACTAAAACCCTTATTCATAACACTACGTTAAAACCCTAATTTCTTAAAGACAAAATAACCCACATGGCTTTCAAAGCTACCGTCATTTTGAATTTTGAAATACTTCTTAACAAGGTCAGATGAACCTTCCTGCAAATAACGTAAAGTTTTGATTTGATCTTCAGGCGTTTTCATGCGCTTTACCCAACTATCAAAATCTAACGAAAGTGTTTGTTTATCTAAACCCACCAAATCAAAGCCTGCATCTTCGATAAAATAGACCCACTCTTTCACACTATAGTTTCGTACATGACTTGGGTCTCGAATCGTTTCGATGGTCTGTAAAAAAGTATCTAATATAGACGAGCTAGAGCTAATAATGTCTACAAAAATAACAATACCATCTGGCTTAAGCACGCGGTTTACTTCTTTCATGGCAGTCGGAACATGTTGCCAGTGATGCGCAGAATATCGGCTAATGACCACATCAAACTGCTGATCACTAAAAGGCATGTCCTCAGCAATGCCCTGCTGCACAAAGATATTTTTTAATTTACGTTGGCTAGCCGTCTTAGACACGGTGTCTAACATTTCATGAGATAAATCGTAGGCAAAAACAAGGTCCGCATGCGGAGCAACATTGTAGGAAACATGCCCACCACCACAGCCTAAATCAAGGACTACAGCTTTTTCAATTTTCTGAATTTCATTAATAAATTTATTAAATTCAATACCTTCAGAATGAGCTTGGCTATTTAAATAGTCGAGAGATTTATTTTGATATTGTTTTTGATTTATATCATGCTGGGTGATCATAACCTTGCTCCTCCTTTGTAATGGAATTACATTAAAGGAAAATTTAGATAAAAAATAATGATTAGTTTTTCTTCAATTGATAAATAAAAGTTATTATTTAATTTGTTTTGATATGTCATGCCAATTAATAAAAATAGATTTAAAGATTAATAAGAAATCCGCAAAGAGCACTGTTTAGTCACCCTTACTGAAACAGTGCTCTTTGCTCCATCCCAACCTCTATCCAGAAAGGTTCGATGCATAGAAATAGTGTATGTACCTTTGACTCAAAATGTTTCCTGTATTTTTTAAAATTTTTAAACATTCACAGCATAAAAATAAAGTATATTAATTTTTATCAGAAGATTCTTCTTTGGTTTATATTTTGAACAGAACAGAATACACACTAGATCGTATAGATCGGAAAATTTTATCTGCATTACGTGGAAATGGCCGTTTAACCGTTGCTCAACTGGCCGAAGAAGTAGGGCTTTCATCTTCTCCATGCTGGACTCGACTGAAACGTCTGGAAACTTTAAAAATTATTGAAGGATATACGGTAAACGTAAACCAAAAAGCGATTGGCATTCATGAAGTCTTTTTTATTGAAATTACTTTAGAGCGCCATGATGACGAAATGCTAGAAAATTTCAGTGAAGCATTAGCAGATATACCTGAAGTAGTGGAAGCGCATCTAGTCACAGGTGACTATGATTATCTGGTTAAAGTAGCAGTCAAAGATGCTGACCATTACGAACGATTTTTAAGAAAAAAACTTTATTCAATTAAAGGAATACGCCACACCCGTTCGACCTTTGCCCTACGCCCTCTCAAATCTGCTAATACAGCCGATTTAATGCTAATTGAATAAAAAGGTTAAACGCTGACAGTTAAATCTTTAATTTATTGATTTTAAAATCTTTATTAAGGAAAAACCTAAAAAATATAACAGATGATAGCTCTGTTATATTTTTTTTAAAAAATTCTGTATCTATGATTACAGCCTTCACTTCTTCAAAATGTAATTAATCTGAATTGGAGGCATCGCCATGAACATTTTGAAGAAAAAAAATAAGGCCAGTTTTGTATTCTTTATTATTACTCTCTACTCGTTTATTGGGTTTGGCTTAGGCTTCGTTATTTGGGAATACTTTTTAAAGGCCTAGTTTGCTAAAGAAGCGCTAACTCACCTCAGTAATAATTTCTGAAGTGATTTCTTTACTACGATGATATGCGGCCTTCATAGCTAAACGTATATCATCAGATACATTTCCTAGCTCAAACATTCTGAGTGCTGATTCGGTAATCCCGTTAGCCAACGTCACCTTGCCACACAGATCCGCTGGCGGGACATTACTTTTACGGACCATTTCAACTGCGCCACTAGCCGCTTGGAGTGCTAAATCTAGAGCAAATTGTTTATCAAGTCCTAAAGAAACCCCTGTCTTTATCATGCTGTCTAAAATATAGAAAAAGTAAGCTGGCCCCGAACCAGACAAAGCAATAATTGCGTCTGACTGCGTTTCAGACGGCGCCCAAAAAGTCTGACCCGTTGCAGAGTACAGCATTTCGATTAGGTCTTTATCAAGCTGGTCCATTTGCTCTGAAGCAATAAGCACATGTGTCCCCGTATGCGTCAGCACAGGCGGATTTGAAATTACACGAACAATTTTTTTCGAACCCGTAAAACGAGTCAAGTTTGCAATATCTACTCCCGCCATCATAGAAACTATAATTTTACTAGCTAACCATTTTTTTAGCGGTATAAGTGTCTCTTTTAACTGTTTAGGCTCAAGTAGTAAAACAACAATTTCAGCTTTTTTTAGTCCATTTTCCTTTTGCTTTAAAGCATTTGTATCATTAATCTTTTTCTCTTCAATGAGGTGTATTTTTTCTTTTTTAAATCCTTTTAAAACCAACCCTCCTATTAACGCTAAAGCTAGATTACTACTGCCAATAAAACAAATATTAGGTTGTACTGCACTTAACATTTAAAATGTTTTCCTTTCTTAAGAGAGGTTTATAACAACAAATATTATCTATAATTTAATTATGTATATTGAATTAATGATGACCGTCTGAATAAAGAACCCACTTTAATAAGATATATTATTAAAGTGGGTTTTGTTTTATTCGCGCAATAAATAAAACAACTTTAGATTAAGCCTAATGTATTACTATTGTTAGTAAATACCACAAAAAAAATGTTAAGCTGTGTAACATATACAAGAGTATTGTAAAAAATTCTGTAACGAATTCTATTAAGCTAATATAAAAAATATCTATTACTTAATAAGAAAATCTTTAAACCAAATTAAGGCACGGAAGTGTTCTAGTTCAAACAACTAAAGAGTTTCTTCCTTATTCGCTAAAATTCTCTCGGCTTTTCTGATTGCCTGTTGTAAATCAATATCTTCGCACACCCAAAAGGTAAAAATTTTTCCAAATAAGTGGAAATGCTGTTTAACATACTGAGAGCTATTGTCTGAATAGTGCTCTTCTATCTTAAAAACATCATTATGATTTTCTATCTTTTGACCGTCTAAAATACCGCCAATACAAATATCCATTTTAGTACCATACACCTAATTACTTATATTTTAACAAAAAATTTAGAAGCACTTTTAAGAGAATATTTTTATTCTGCTTTTTATTTTTAAAGATAAGTTTAATTAAAACTTATAAAAAACCCACAAGATAGAGTGGGTTTTTAAACTCTTCTAAAGCGCTTTAGCCTTAAACACATTCTATTTAAATAATATATTTAAAACAACTCTAGTCGCTCTATGAAATTATGAATTCTGAAGAATCACAATATTTGAAGCTTGTGGGCCTTTTTTACCCTGTACTACAGTAAACTCAACACGTTGGCCTTCTAAGAGAACCTTAAAACCTTGTGTTTGAATATCGGTAAAATGAGCGAAAATATCCTTACCTTCATCAGCCGCAATAAAACCAAAACCTTTAGTTTCATTGAACCATTTTACTGTACCAGTAGAAGTAGACATATATTTATCCTAAATTTTAAAATATTATAACTTATTATTGGGGAAACCAATTTAACTAAAAAATAGACGTGAAAACTTAAATATCTGAATGAACCGAAGACTTATAAATAAAACTGCGAAATAGAAATTTATGATGACAAGAATATTTTGTTAGTTATGCTCGACTATACACGCTTCAAAATCATTTGCAATCGATATTCAAAATAATTAAAGCAAGAAAAATTCTATACTGCTGGTTCTACATCTTTCATCTTGATTTGATTAAAGATCCTTTCAATTAAAAATCTAATATTCTATATTTTAATTGAAAGAAGTACTTTTAATTCTTGAGTTACTGACGCCATTAATAGAATTTCTGTTCACCAGCAGGACGTGTTTTAAAGCGTCGATGAAACCACATGTATTGTGTAGGGGCAATGCGAATTTGGTTTTCAATAATCTTGTTTACCCTTTCAGCGTCACTGACTTCACAGCCACTCGGGAAATTTTCTAATTTAGGTTCTACTAAAACATGATATTGCGGATTACGAATATCACCACTACGGTAAAAATATAAAGGCACGGCTGCTGCTTTTGAGATATCCATTAGTCTGCGATGCGCTGTAACGGTAGCTGCCTGAATACCGAAAAATGATGCCATTACGCCTTGTTTTAAGCCAAAATCCTGATCTGGGCTATACCATATCGCATGCCCATGTTTAAGGTTTTGTATGAGTCCACGCATGTTGTCTCGAGCAATTTGGTTTTTATACACTCGCGCACGACTACGATGAATCAGAAAATCTAAAAACGGATTGTTTTGAGGTCGGTAAACCACGTCCATATTAAAGAATAAAGTACACGCCGCTCCACCTGCATCTAAAAGCGTACTGTGGGTACCTAATAAAAGTACGCCATTTTCCTGATTATTGGTTAAATTTTCTAAACCATCTATGTGAACACGACTTTTAAACCAATTTGGGCAATACCAAGCATTTAAAGCTTCAAATACACCCGTTAAAGTATCAACAAAAACCTGTTTAGCTTTTGCCTCAATTTGCAAAGGTGTTTTTTCTGGGAAACATGCTTGTAAATTACGTAGTGTAGTTTTTCTTCGAGAACTTAAAGATTTCCACGCTATTTTTGATAGTAAGTCAGCAAGGCGCCATTGAATAGCCCAAGGTAACATCGCAAATAACATTAGAATAAAAGCTAAAAACCATATACCCCAATATTTAAACGCTAAAAAGGAAAATTGAAACTCGCCAGATTTAAACTGCCGTTCATTTTTCGTCATACTATAGATTTCTTGAGGTATAGACTTAGTATACTAACATGCTCAATTTTTAACGTTGTGTGTTTATGTTGCTTTCACTTTTATAGTTTTATATGCCCTATTTATTTATACAAATCTATATTTTAAATATTTAATCTATGTAAGACTTAAATATACATAACCTTCTGTATACAACGATTATTTTCTCATTTAAAGTAACCGCACAATCTTGCCTCAATTGATAAATAGGATATATCAGCGTGAGCGGTCTTTTAGTATTTATAACAATAGCATTTCTTACCCTATTAAGCCCAGGACCGGGAGTTTTATTTACTGTCACAAATTCAATTAACTATGGTGTTAAAACTGCTTTGTTTGGAATAAGTGGTTTAATTATTGGTATGTTTGTGATTGCTGTAATTTCTGCCAGCGGTGTAGGACTTATTATTACTAGTAACCCTACTATTTTTACGGTTTTAAAATTTATTGGTGCATTTTATTTAATGTATCTCGGATATAAAAACTTTACTAAAAAACTTGCAACCCAAGAGTTAATGACCGATCAACAAAAAGATAAAGCTGTAAGTAAATCTAAATTGTTTTATCAGGGCCTATTCGCATCTTTGCTTAATCCTAAAACAATCGTATTTTTTATCGCACTCTTCCCTCAATTTATTGATATCAAGAAAGAGATTTTAAATCAATTTTTAATTCTTTCTTTAACCTTTTGTTTTATTGGTTTTTTAATTCATTTAGTTTACGCAAACTTCTCTTCAATTTTTAAAGAGAAAATGTTAGCTGGAAATAATTTCACGATACTCAATAAAATTAGTGGTGCTATTTTCTTTCTACTTGCCATTTTACTTATCGCACAATAAAGCATTGCTCGACCTATTATTTGTTAAAAAGCCTTAACTCATGGTTAGGCTTTTTAACTCATTAGATCTTTAAGCATGTTCTTTTCTAATACATTTTTAGAGTGTTACTCTGTTTAATATCCAACCATAAAAGAAATCTTCGTAGTTAGGGTTGTTCTCGGTAATTTCAATATAATGCTGCCCTTGCATAATATTTAAAATGCGCACGAGTACTTTTTCACCCTCTTTATTACGTCTATTTAAGTACGTAGCCAGTGCTTGCAAAGTAAGAGGTCCGTACTGGCCATCTACCACAAGATTTGACCAACCTTCCTTCCCCTGCTTATTCAGCAGATTTAAAGCACGTTGTAATAAAGGCTTTGTAAAATTGATGCCACAATTTATAGCTGTATCCAGTAACTCTTCTGCAATAGCTGGGCTAATCGCATTAATCTGGTCAAACTGTGGTTCAAGCCAGTATTTTTGCTTATAAATAGATTTGGCGACACTTAAGGGCAAGTCTTGCATGTTGCCTTGATATCCGTTCGATCGAGCGACTGCTTCTGTAATGCCAAATTTAGTCGCATGGCCATGATCTGATGGATGGTTAACATATCCGCCTTCTCGGCTGATAACTTTTTCTAAGTATTGATCAATATTCATTTTATTCTACCTTTATATTTAAAGCTGTCTTTAGCTATTTTGGAGATCATCTTTTGCTTTTTTTAGGTCTTTAATGACCTCTACAATCGTTTTACCTTCTTGTTTATTGATGAAGTTAAATATCCATCTCACAATAGCCCAGCCCGGTAAACCACAGATGAAGAAAAATCCAGATAGGGTGATCATTCCCCAAATATCGGATACCCATTCATGCAGGTTCCATTTCATAATAATGAATGAGCCGCCTGTCAGGCTTGAAACTACTGTACAGATGAGAGCAACAATCCATTCTTGTGGAGAACGAGGAAAACGCATCATCAATACAACTGCGACAACTAAGCTGACTGCCAAAGCCACCATAATTGCAATACTATAAAAATTTAAAAATGTGGCTAACCCACTGCTAGAAACTGTTTCCATGACTTTGTCCTGCGCTAAAGGGTAAAACTTGAAAACTCATCACGTTGACCAGCTTGTGGTTTTCAATGTTTATTAATTCCTTCGTTTTCTTTATTACAGTCAATAAAAAACACTAACGCTTTAAAGCAGCGCTAAATTGCAAGACGAACTTATCCTTGACCCCATTTATTTCAGGGGTCCGAGAAAGAATGTTTGTATGCTAAAGCCTGTTAGTGTGCACCGTTTAAGGCTTGTTCAATCAACTCAATCACTGTGATTGCACCAATCGCTTTTTGCATAGAGACTTGATCATCGAATTCGAATGCGTCATCTTCAAGCTCATTTACAATCTGCTTGGCCTCCTCAAGTGCCCTTTTTATTTTTTGTACCTTATATTTGTTTACGTCTTTGGCAATTGTCGGGATATACCCTCCACGTTTTGCATTTTTAAGTTGTTTAGCTCTGTTCTGCATTGCTGTAGTCATTCACTATCTCCAACTCAATGTACTCGTTAGTAAGGCGTCTTTATCGTTTGTTATTCTTGAGGTTTTGATACATTCTTTGAGCAATATAGCTAAGCTATGACTACAAATGTGTGTTCAAAACGTTTCATCTGGTACAACAATCATAAAGAGCCCAACTATATGCAATTAAGCCACTAATTTATAAACAAATATTTCCTTTTCTAAAAATGTAAAAAAGTATTAAATTTTGTGGATTTAAGCTTTTTACACGCCTTAATTTTTTGACCAAAAAGTTCATATAAAGCTTTGCCGTATATCGGAAACTTTTGTTAGGTCTCACAATCTTTGTTAAATTCTTCATGTTCTTGATACCCTTTATCGACGAACATTAAGCCTGATCCACGGAATCGGGCTTTTTTTATTCCAATTTTTGTTTTGATAGCCTGTTTGCAAATAATAATTGAGCTATCTCCCTTTTATTCTGCTACCTGTAGAAACAAAATAAATTTAGCTTCCATCTCAAAGCTTTGATAAAGCGATAAATAGTGACTTAGGTACCATTTAAATTTTCTCTATTCATCTTGAGATATAACTGATATTATAACTATAGTTATTATTAGTCAATAACTATAGTTGTTTTACTCTATATAACTTAAGTTATATATTTGTTATAAGTTTACTGGTGTAACCATTATGGCTCTTAAAGACCGTTTAAAAGACTCTAGAATTAAAGCCAAAAAAACTCAGGCTGAAGTGGCAGAAGCTGTAAAGATGTCGCAACCTGCCTATCAGGCTTTAGAGTCAGGGAAAAATTTAAAATCTGCATTTCTTCCTTTAATTGCTCAATTTTTAGGAGTGGATGGTTATTGGTTAACGACAGGGAATACTGAAGATTCTTTTAGAGAAAGTGATGTATTTAGCCCGACTGTAGTAAGTGCAGAAGCTACCGATCAATATGTCTGGATTGAAGTTGTAGAAGCTAACTTTTCTTGCGGGACAGGTGAATCTATTGAATTTCACTTTGATGCTATTAATGGAAAAATTCCATTCCCTGCTTCATTCTTTAAAGAAAAACGCGTTGCTCAAGAATGCATGCGTATTATTAAAGCTAAAGGCGATAGCATGACCGACTACATTAAAGACGGAGATTTGGTGGGTATTGATATCTCTCAAACAGAAGTCATTGATGGCGAGATTTATGCGGTTTACTTTGCTGGCGAAGGAATGATTAAACAGATTTTTAAAGAGGCAGATGGCTCTTTAATTTTGCATAGCTTAAATGAAAAATTTAGAGACCGACGTGTAACAGAAGAGAACGGTAAAAACTTTAAGGTTATGGGCCGCCAGTTTTGGCGAGCAGGTTAATTTAGTTATTAAATATAATTAAAATAATAATACGAGCGTTTTAATCATTTCAGCTTTTTTATAACTTTAATTATTTATATAACCTGTAGACATAAAAAAACCTATCTCCTTTAAAAGAGATAGGTTCTCTCGCTTTATTACCATGGTTTTATCAACAATATGTATTTAAACGATAAAGTTGATTAAACCCGGTATAGAAGCTTTTACCATCTTGGTTTAACTCAATTTCTTCACCAGATTGAAGTTGAATTTTTTTACCAACTTCGACCCAACGATATCCAACGAGAGAGTTTTGTTTACGCACGTGAGGAACAATCCTCACATTAATTTCGTTGCCATTTACGGCTGTGGCAATGTGCCACTCATTTACTATATTCACAATCATTCACTCATCACTGAGCTCATGTGATTTTACGGTATGTAATTAGAACGCTAGATTTAGGGTATGGACAGTTCGTCTAGAATTTAATATTTAGCTTTATATAGGGTTATTTATAAGCTAATTGCTTTTCATAATTTTCGTATTATGAAAAGTGGTACATCACAGAGCATAATATTTTTGGATGCGGGAGTCGGATTTGAACCAACGACCTTCGGGTTATGAGCCCGACGAGCTACCAGACTGCTCCACCCCGCAATTGGAAGTAAGCTTTATACGCTCATATATTTTATAAAGCAAACTTTATTTTTTAATCGGTTGTAATTATTAACAATTCTCTTTTTATTATTTTTTCATTTTAACCATTCAGTCTAAATTCACTTATCAATTTCAATTTTTAATTCTTTAAATTGTTGTATTTATTTTTAATAGAACCCGATATTCATAGACAACAATTGCCTTGGTTGGATGGCTTTTATACTATCTAGATTGGTCCTTTAATTTTTAGTTCGTATGTCTGAACCTCAGTTTTCCCTTAGTGAATATCTCGGCACAGTTCAGGAAGTCATACGTGTGGCTTTTGATGAGCCAGTTTGGGTAAAAGCAGAAATTCGAAATTTAAATATTAAGGGCGGCCATTACTATTTAGAACTTGCAGAAAAAGATGCAGAGACTGATAAAGTCATTGCCAGCTGTAAAGCCACGATCTGGAAATTTTCAGCGAGTAAAATTGTTTTAAAGTTTGAACGTGAAACTGGTATTGAGATTTCGAGCGACTTAAATGTACTCATCAAAATTAGAGCACGTTTTGATCCTCAATATGGATTTTCGGTCAACATCGAAGAGATTGACTCAAGCTTTACGTTGGGTGAAATTGCTAAACGTTATCAGCAAATTATTGAACGACTTACTCAAGAAGGTTTAATCCATAAAAATAAACTTCTTCCCACTCCTTTTGATATTCAAAATGTTTTAGTCATTGCTCCTCAAAATGCTGCGGGCCTTGGTGACTTTAAAAAAGATGCAGATGCACTTGAGCGAAATGGGGTTTGCCATTTTGTGTATCAGACCGCTACTTTTCAAGGAAACACGGCTGCAACTAGTTTGATTGAATCTTTAGGTTCAGGTTTAAGACAATGGGCCAGTACATTTAACTTTCCACCTGATTTGATTGTGATTATTCGCGGTGGTGGATCGGTGAATGATTTAGCTTATTTAAATGATTATGAACTTGCCGCCCTACTTTGCAAACGCAGTGTACCGATTTGGGTAGGTATTGGTCATGAAAAAGACCGTACTATTCTTGATGAAATTGCCCATCGCTCATTTGATACACCAAGTAAAGTGATTGCTGGCATCCGAAACCACATTGTTGAACGCGTCCAAGAAGCTGTAGATAGCCTACAAACGATTAAGCTACTTTCTCAGCATCAAATCACAACCTATCAAAGCAAAAATGATCAACTGCTTCATCACATTAAGTCATCCGCACAGAGTCAACTTAGCTCAGCGCATCGTTTGCTTGATCAGATGAAAGAACGTATTCAATTTAGCTCACAGCAACAAGTTAAATTTTCATTAGCCCAAATCGAATCTTTGATGAAAGAAATCCTTTTGCAAAACCCAAAACAGGTTCAGGCCAAAGGCTATGCAATTGTTAGATCAGAAGGAAAAGCGATTCGCTCTATACATCAAATTTCAAGCCCCGCCATTGCTATTGAGATGCAAGATGGTGTGCTTGAAGCCAACATTACGCAGGTAATTCCAAATGAAGAATGAAGAGTTAACGTTTAAAGATGGTCATGACATTTTGAGGAAAAATGCCGAATTATTAGAATCTCAAGAAAGCCCGGATATCGATAATTTAATGAAAATTGTTGAAGAATCTATTACGGCTTATAAAGCGTGTAAATCACGTATTGAAGCCGTTCAACAGGCTTTAGATGAGACATTTAAAGAATAAAAAAAGCCCACTCCTACTTCTCATTGAAGGAATGGGCTTAGTGAAATCCACTTAATCCTGAAATGCAAAAATGTGGATTAGGTCACATTTTTACACAGGCATAGTCCCATAACCATTTTAGATGTTCAATATTTTAATTGTGTCTATACGTTAGTTTGACTTAATTTTCACCATCTCTTAACTAAATGACTTCTAGTAAGACCATACGAAACACAAACTCTGCTCATGGTTATTGTTAAATTTAATTTAAAAGTTATTCCTCACTGAATGGACCAATTAACTGATAAATTTTGCCGTCTTTAGGGTTTTCATAGAGCAAATCCATATTGGGTAAAATAATATCGTCATTAATTTCAATATGTTCAACACTTTTATGAAGTTCGAACGCGTGATCATTCATTGGTCTAACTTTTGCCAAAGCAATTGATTCTTTATCAAACTGGTCCTTGATAATTACTTTTAATCTTGTCATGAAAATCTCCTGAAAATTAAATTTTTTAATATAAATAAAGGGTTAAGTTTAAAATGAGCTAATCGCAGAATAGCCGATTGGCATCGCAAAAAAAGTTAAAATAAATGCAGCCGTACGTTGTAAATTACGTTGGTTTAACCAAGTTACTTTGTTTGAAATTAATACGGTTCCAAAAGCAATCCATAAAAATGCAATGGGTGTAATTAATGATAAAAAAATAGCAATATGCACAAAATAAACGTGAAGCACTTCCCATGCTGCATGTGGAAAAATAGCAGAAGCAAAGAGTAAAGCTTTAGGATTTAAAAGTGTTGCAACAAATAAAGCCTTAGGCGTAATTAGTGGGCTGTCTAATTTGATATCATTTGTTGATGTTATCCAAAGTTTAAATGCAAGGTAGAGAATAAAAGTTGCACTTATTAACTTTAATAAGGCAGGAAGCCAAGGGATAAAATGTGAAACTGACTCAAGCAAAACACCCCATGAAGTAATTGCAATGAGATAACCCATCACTTCAGCAGGAATAAGTTTAAGAGACTGCTTCACCCCTGCTTGTATTCCAGCCGAGGCTAACAATGTATTTGTTGGGCCTGGAGTCAACAAAATGGTGACCACAAGTCCAATAAACATAAATGACACCATAGGCAACGAACTCTTTAGTTATGCTAGGCGAAATATGTCAAAAAGGAATATCTATTGTCGACATAATGGTTGTAACAAGAAATATTGAATTTTATTTTTTTAATTTTAAAACAAATAATTAACTCCACCTGACTACAAATTCACTTACTATTTCAATAATTTTAAATATGCAAAATCGATCACAGAAACATAGAATAAGCGCTATTTTTTATGCTCGCTAAACAATTAAATCAAGCTTTTTTTCACAGAAAAATAAGCCGTTATTTTTAATATTTACCCCTTATTTAGCTTATTTAATAAACGCTTTTTTCTGACTTGAAATTTGAAAATTGATCAATATATAAACAACTAGAAATCGTGATTTTACTGAATATGATGTCCCGTTCCCCATCAATTCTTTGATTGTCGCTTTCATCAAATAAATCAGATGATGGAGGATGCATGATGAATGCTTATGTTCGCCCTCATCCAGATGGTTTTAAATCTTATTTAGGTAAGAATCAGAAAACCGGACTCTACATTGTACGAGTAGGTTGGACGGTTTATGAAACGAATGGCAATGGCTCTGTGCTGTACATTGTTAAGAACGAAGATACGATTCCGTTGGATGTAGAAAAGTTTAAAACTGATCGCCCCAAAATTTATGCTGCTCTTCTAAGTGAAGTTCAGTTTCAACGCAAGAAACAACTTGCGATTGATCTCCAGCAATCAAACATCCCTTCTTATGACCGTAAAGCCTACAAAAAACGGCGTGGCTTTATAGACTCTTAAGTAAAGGTTTCACTTTAAACTCATATAGAAAAAGCACCCTTAGGTGCTTTTTCTTTTAACGACCAGTTGTAATTAATACGAGCATACTCAGTATTAAAGTGCTTAATGATCGTTTGCAATGTATGTGGACTTCATGCTCAGCTCCGTGAGCAAATTGATTAACGTTTTCCATTTCGTGTGCCCTTAAAGTTCACACTGATAATTTGCACAATTTTCACACAATAAGAAATTAGCCAAAAGTATTATATCGAATCAAATTTTAAATCTAATGCTGGGCAAGTAGTTTTGAAATTTATAACTGAAGTAGCTAGATGTAACATTCTTATACGAGGTTAAACCCTATTGAGCGTTTGTAGACCTTTCATTTCAAACTCACCTACCAAAGAAATGATTTTATAAAATGAAAAGAGATAACAATATTCTGTTTTTTAATAATAGTCTTCGACAGGAGAACTTTTATGGAAACTCAACTAGAAACCAACTCTTCTTTATTTTGTAATGCTTCTACCTCAATTCAAGCATGTATTGAATGTATGATTGCCTGCAAAACATGTGCAGCTGCATGTTTGCAAGAAGAACATGTGCACATGATGCGTGAATGTATTAAGCATTGCATGACATGTGTAGAAACCTGCCAACTTTGTACGTCTTTAGAACTAAGAAACTCTGAACTAGCAGAATCAGCCATGCAACTTTGTGCGAACGCTTGTCAACTTTGTGCAGCAGAATGCAGTAAACATGACCACGAACACTGCCAAGTTTGTGCTAAAGCATGTCTTGCTTGCGCACAAGCTTGTCTGGCATATCGTTCCTAAGTGGTATTCACAACTTTAAGCCTACGCAATCTTTAGATCGTAGGCTAATTAAAATATTTTAGATAACAGTAAATTAGATATTTTTTATTTAAGCTGATTACAATTTTTACTTTTTTACAGGCATAAAAAAAACACGCATCTTGGGGAAAATGCAGGCTCTTAGATCTCCCACAACGACCATGAGTTCATTATTAAACTTGAACTTTAAACCGTTAACCAAATGTACCCTTAATAAAAACAAATTTCAATACAGAAAAGTCTGTATATTTGAAATATTTTATTATTTTTACATTACTTTTTCATAAATAGTTTAAAAGTATAAGATATTTCCAAATAAGAAATATCTTTTTTACAGGCATTAAAAAAGCCCGTTTCACGGGCTTTTCTGCAACGGTGAGCAATGTAAGCGTTGTGTCTATCCAACTCTTGTTTGCTCTTTGCTAGCTATATGTAAGGTCTTATCGTATCTTTTGCCCTGTCCCAAGTTTCCCTGTGGAGCGAGGAGATATTACGATTACCTTAGGTACAGTTATAGCACATTATTTATTCATGACTAGTCTTGTTCACGTTTTTTTACAAATGAACAAAATACGATCTAACCTTAATATTTAAGGGTTTTCTGCCCCATTTGGATATTGGCGAGCGTCATCACAAATTGGATACCACTTCACTTGTGAATTGACAAAAGCATGAGAGATGACTGGCATCGATATTTCTTCATTAATAAGTCCGACCCTCAGGCGTACCACTTCTGGCTTATCTAAACGTTCACTCCAGATCGGTGAACCGCAAGTTTTACAGAACACTCTCTTTTTGTTTGGAGAAGCAAAATACGCTTGCAAAAGATTTTCACCCTGTACAATGTTTAAATCAGTTTTCTGTACCTGTGTAATAGCTGCAAAAGCAGCCCCTTGTGCTTTTTGGCATTGCTTACAATGACAAACCATAATGGGATTTAATTCAGCATTAATGCTGAGTTGAACACCATTACAAAGACAAGAAGCTGTATAAATCATGATTTTACCTTTTTATTTTTATGGGATTTAGCTTACACCCACCCCTTTTTCAATATGATCTAAAATGGCACAAGAAGCCTGTTGGTCGCCACAGCAATCATCGGCAGAAGCCTGCAAAATATTAACCATTTCTTGTAGGTGGGCAATTTTTTGCTTTAATTCGGCAATGTGTTTGACGGTTAAGGCTTTCACCTCTGCACTATGCCGATCAGTATTTTTCCAAAGTGAAATAAGCTCTTTCATCTGTTCAGATGAAAAACCTAACTCTCGAGCATGTTTTAAAAAGTTCAAAGTTTTAAGGTCTGTTTCTGAATAAATACGATAGCCAGAAGCAGAACGCTGAGCTGCTTCAAGTAAACCGATTTCTTCATAGTAGCGAATCATTTTCGCCGAAATGCCCGAATGTTTGGATGCCTGACCGATATTCATCTCACACCTCAAATATTAAATTTGGTTTAAGACCTGCTGTCATGATCTTAAACCAAAAGTTGATTTTCAGCACGCTTACTCTACTGGCGCATGAAAGCGTTTTAAACGTAATGCATTGCCTAAAACAAAAATCGAAGAAAGTGCCATCGCCCCTGCTGCAAACATTGGCGAGAGTAAAACGCCAAATGCTGGATATAGCGCACCTGCTGCAATTGGAATTAGGGCTACGTTATATACAAATGCCCAGAACAGGTTTTGACGTATGTTTCGCATGGTGGCTTTACTTAATGCAATTGCATTCGGTACGCCTTTTAAACTACCTGACATGAGCACAACATCAGCTGCTTCGATGGCAACATCTGTTCCTGTACCAATGGCCAAGCCAACATCTGCTTGTGCCAAGGCTGGTGCATCGTTAATACCATCACCAACAAAAGCTAAGCGCCCATACTGTTTTTGCAGTTGGCGGACTGTGTCCACTTTGCCCTCGGGTAAAACCTCTGCCACAACTTCGTCAATGTTCAGCTTTTTGGCAATTGCTTGCGCCGTATGACGGTTGTCTCCTGTAATCATGGCAACTTTGAGACCTAATTGATGCAAGGCCTCAATCGCAGCATAGGTTGTTTCTTTAATTGGATCTGCCACAGCAATAATTGCCGCAAGTTTTTGATCAATAGCAACGTATAGCGGGGTTTTGCCTTCTTCACCTAACTGAGCAGCAATCGCTTGGAAAGAGTTGGTGTCTAAACCAAGTTGGTGCATATAACGGTCTGCGCCAATTTGTACTTTTTGACCTGACACTTCAGCTTCAATACCTGAACCTGTAATCGAGTTAAATGCTGTTACTGGTAATAAAGTTATTCCCTCGCCCTCAGCAGCCTGAACAATAGCGAGAGCAATTGGGTGTTCAGATTTGGCTTCAACCGAGGCAACCAAAGTAAGTACTTGCTCACGTTCAAAACCAGATTGCACATTAAAGTCTGTCAGTGTTGGTTTGCCTTCAGTGAGCGTTCCAGTTTTATCAACAGCAACCACCTGCGCTTCTTGTAAAAGCTGCAAAGCTTCGCCTTTACGGAACAAGATACCGAGCTCAGCACCACGTCCAGTACCGACCATAATCGAAGTTGGCGTTGCAAGCCCCATCGCACAAGGACAAGCAATTATCAGTACTGCAACGGCGTTGACCAAACCAAAAGTCAGCGCAGGCTCTGGCCCAAAGATAAACCAGACCAAGAAAGTAATTGCAGCAATTAACATGACAGCCGGTACAAACCACATGGTGACTTTATCGACCAAGCCCTGAATTGGAAGTTTAGAACCTTGGGCTTGTTCAACCATGCGAATAATTTGTGAAAGTACAGATGAGCTACCCACTGCGGTTGCCCGAATGTTTAGAGTACCGTTCTGGTTGACTGTACCACCGACCACCTGATGTCCTACTATTTTTTCAACAGGAACAGGTTCACCCGTAATCATAGATTCATCAATGTAGCTATGCCCTTCAATCACTTCACCATCGACAGGTACACGTTCACCCGGACGAATTTCTACAATAGTTCCACTGACCACGTCGGCAACAGCAACTTCCACCACTTGACCGTCACGCTGAATACGAGCAGTTTTTGGCTGCATTCCCACTAAATGTTGAATCGCTTGTGAAGTACGCCCTTTAGCTTTAGCTTCAAAATATCGTCCGAGCAAAATTAAACTGACAATAACGGCAGCCGCTTCAAAGTAAACATTGACCGTGCCTTGTGGTAACACATGCGGCATAAAGGTTGCTACGACCGAGAAACTGTAGGCAGCCAAGGTTCCAACTGCCACTAGAGAGTTCATGTCTGGCGCTAAACGCCATAGGGCTGGAATCCCTTTTTGGTAAAAACGGCGACCTGGAAAAACGAGAACTAATGTAGTCAAAGCAAACTGTAAAAGCCAGCTATTGTATTGACCAATCGTGTCCATGATCCACATGTGAAAAGCTGGAATGAGATGTGAACCCATTTCCAGGATAAACACAGGTAAGGCTAACACAATCGAAATGATCAAATCTTTTTTAAGCTGATCTAATTCTGACGCTTTTTTGTCGAGCTGCTCATCTTGATTTTTTTCAGATGCTTTCGCGTCATAACCTGCTTTTTTAACAGCACGAATTAGGTCTTCAACATTGACTGATGCATCTGCTTGTACCCAAGCCTGCTCTGTTGCTAAGTTAACCGTAGCTTGTTGAACGCCGTCTACTTTTTTAAGGGCTTTTTCTACACGTGCAACACAAGATGCACAGGTCATACCCTCAATAGATAACTCAACTGGCGAAGCTTTAGGAACATCATAACCTGCTCGTTCAACTGCTTTAACCAGTGCTTCACGCTGAATCGGTTGATTTGAATAAACAACCGCTTTTTCTGTTGCCAAGTTAACGTTGGCAATCTCAATATTTTCAACTTTCTTAAGTGCTTTTTCGACACGTCCTACACAGGAGGCACAAGTCATGCCTTCGATTGGAAGTGTTTCACTATATGCTGGCAATTTTGTGGTTTTTGAGTCCATCAAACACCTCTACAAATCTGCAAAATTTAATATTCTGTATTGAGCATACAGATTCCCATCATGGGAAGGTCAAGCATATTTTTTTAAAAATTTGGTCTTGACCTTACAATCATGACAAGGTTTAGACTCAGTGTTATCCAAACAAACATCTCATTCTTGATGGAGTATGAACATGAAACTACTTATTGAAAATATGACTTGTGGTGGCTGCGCTCGTGGTGTGACTGCAACGATTCAGGACGTCGATCCAAATGCAAAAGTAGATGTAGACTTAGTGACCAAAATCGTGACTGTTGAAAGCAGTGAAAGCGTCGATAAAATTACCGAAGCACTTGAAGAAGATGGTTTCCCAGCGAAAGTGCAATAAAATATAAAACTGCATAGCTTCATCCTTTGAGGCTATGCACCTCCTTTATTTAAAAGTCGATACCATTTGAATCATCTATCGGGTTCTGATCGAGTGTAAAGACAGTCCGTTGATAAGGTATCCCTTCTAAGTCATAAACCTGATAAATACAATCAAACAGTGACTGTAAATCTTCACTTCTGTCCATTGCCCGTGCTGTAATAAAAATTGGGCTGACCGCGCCGTTATCTAAAATCGGAATATAGTTTAAGTGTGGAAATCGAATGGTATCGGCACTTGCCGGAATAATACAGATCCCTTCTCCCGCTGCCACTAAGCCCAAAGCCAGTTGAATTTCTCGTATTTCATGCATATTTTTTGGAACCAAACTATGCTCGGCAAAAATATTTAAAAGCTGGGTCGAAAAATTGGGTTTCGGTGAAGTGGGATACATAAACATCTTTTCATCAATCAAGTCAGCTAGATATACCCCTTCCGTGCGCTGTGCAATTGGATGGCTGGTATGTGCAGCAACTACCAAACGCTCTTTACGTAAAAGAATTCGTCTCACAGCAGGATCACTAATTCTTAAACGCCCGAAACCGACATCAATACGTCCTTCTTTTAATGCCTGTAACTGTTCGGTTGTACTTAACTCCATAAGCTGAATATTCAAATGAGGTTGTTGTTGGCGAAATAAATAAATGATTCGAGGTAGCAAACCATAGAGTAAAGACCCAACAAAACCAATGGTCATACTTCTTTCGATGAGACCAATACGCTTGGTCATACTTTTTATTTCTTCAGCATTCGACAAAAGTTTAACGGCGTGCTGGTAAAAGAAATGCCCTGCTTGTGTAGTTTGTAAAGGACGGCTTCCACGCTCAAACAGTTGAATGCCAAGCTCGCTTTCCAGATTTTGAATCTGTCGACTCAAAGGTGGTTGAGCAATAAATAGTTTTTCGGCTGCCTTTGTAAAGCTCTGCTCTTCAACAACCGCCACAAAATACCGTAAATGTCTTAGTTCCATAAGGCTTCCATACCTTTAAGATATAAAAAAATGCAAATTCAGTCTTAGACACAGTTTAACCATTCTTTTAAGGTATATACAAGCAACAAACCGATGAAGTGATGAATTGCTTTGTGAACAAGCCTTCTTGCCAATCTTCCAGTTATTCATCTTCATCAATTCACGGTTAAACACCCAGCGCACTCATGCGCTTCATTGACAATATTAGGATATCAAGACCTTTTAGACCGTAGCTAAGGCCTTGGTGACTTCCACACTTTTGGAAAGTCGGAGAACGGACATGCCACGTATTCCTGTAATCAATACTAGCCATCTTGACCGTATTGATGAATTACTTGTCGATAATATCGATACAGGTGAATTTAAACTTCATCGCTCAGTGTTTACTGACGAAGCCCTATTTGACCTCGAAATGAAATATATCTTCGAAGGTAATTGGGTTTACTTAGCACACGAAAGCCAAATTCCAAATAATAATGACTACTACACCACTCACATTGGTCGTCAGCCGGTCATTATTGCCCGCAACCGTAACGGTGAATTGAATGCCATGATCAATGCGTGTTCACACCGCGGAGCACAACTTTGCCGTTACAAACGTGGTAATAAAGCAACGTATACTTGCCCTTTCCACGGCTGGACTTTTAACAACTCAGGTAAATTGCTTAAGGTTAAAGATCCAAGTGAAGCAGGCTATTCTGACTGTTTTAACCAAGATGGCTCACACGACCTTAAAAAAGTGGCTCGTTTTGAGAGTTACAAAGGTTTCTTATTTGGTAGCTTAAATCCCGATGTTCCTTCACTTGAAGAATTCTTGGGAGAAACCACCAAAATCATCGACATGATTGTTGACCAGTCTGAACATGGTTTAGAAGTTTTACGTGGTTCATCTACGTATACTTATGAAGGCAACTGGAAACTCACCGCTGAAAATGGTGCCGATGGTTATCATGTTTCTGCTGTTCACTGGAACTATGCAGCAACAACTCAACACCGTAAAGAAACTCAAGCTGCCGATAACATTCGTGCCATGAGTGCAGGTTCTTGGGGTAAACAAGGCGGTGGCTCGTATGGCTTTGAAAATGGCCACATGTTGCTTTGGACACAATGGGCAAACCCAGAAGACCGTCCAAACTTCCCGAAAGCAGACGAATACACCGAAAAATACGGTGAAGCGATGTCGAAATGGATGA
Source organism: Acinetobacter sp. 22512 (assembly GCF_052044755.1). Taxonomy (NCBI): domain Bacteria; kingdom Pseudomonadati; phylum Pseudomonadota; class Gammaproteobacteria; order Moraxellales; family Moraxellaceae; genus Acinetobacter; species Acinetobacter sp. 22512. The sequence goes on from NZ_JBQENP010000026.1 coordinate 22,852, forward strand.
TTGAGCGCTCACGTAATCTTTGTCTCTATCCAAATGTTTATTTGATGGATCAGTTTGGTTCGCAAATTCGTGTACTTCGCCCACTTTCGGTTAATCGAACTGAAGTCACCATTTACTGTATCGCGCCTAAAGGTGAAGCACCTGAAGCTCGTGCACGTCGTATCCGTCAATATGAAGATTTCTTTAATGCCTCAGGCATGGCAACACCAGACGATTTAGAAGAATTCCGTGCTTGTCAGGCAGGCTATGCAGGGATTGCACTTGAATGGAATGACATGTGCCGCGGTTCAAAACACTGGATTTATGGACCAGACGATGCAGCGAACGAAATCGGTTTAAAACCAATGTTAAGTGGGATTAAAACTGAAGATGAGGGACTTTATCTTGCCCAACATCAATATTGGTTACACACCATGAAACACGCGATTGCATCAGAGAAAGAAATTGCTGATCAGGGAGAAACAGCATGAGCACTCAAGACAAAGCAACTTTAGAAAATATTGCTCAGTTTCTCTATTGTGAAGCTCGCTTTTTAGATGATGAACAATGGGATGACTGGCTTGAATGCTATGCACCAGAAGCTTCTTTCTGGATGCCAGCTTGGGATGACGACGATAAATTAACTGAAGACCCGCAATCTGAAATTTCACTTATTTATTATCCAGACCGTCAAGGTTTAGAAGATCGGGTGTTCCGTATCAAAACTGAACGCTCATCTGCAACCATGCCGGACACACGCACAAGCCACAATATTGCCAACGTTGAAGTTCTCGATCGCGACGGCGACAAAGTTACTGTTCGCTTTAACTGGAATACTTTGAGTTTCCGTTACAAGACAAATTACAGCTATTTCGGTATGTCACGTTATGTGATCGATTTTTCAGGTGATCAACCAAAAATCTTGAGCAAGTATGTCGTTTTGAAAAATGACTACATCAATCAAGTGATTGATATTTACCACCTTTAAGACATACCCCCTCAGCTAAACGGACTGTTGGCTGAGGGTAAAAGTTTCAAATATTTTGTAGGATACATGCCATGTCAAACCACAATATCGCACTTCAATTTGAAGATGGTGTTACACGTTTCATTAACGTAGCTCAAGGCGAAACCCTATCTGACGCAGCCTATCGCCAAAAAATTAATATTCCTTTGGATTGCCGTGATGGTGCATGTGGAACTTGCCGCGCATTTTGCGAGTCCGGTAGTTATGACATGCCAGAAGAAACCTATATTGAAGATGCATTAACCCCTGAAGAAGCTGAGCAAGGTTATATTCTTGCTTGCCAATGTCGCCCAACTTCCGATGCGGTATTCCAGATTCAGGCGTCGTCAGATGTTTGCAAAACAGAAATTCATAGCTTCCAAGGTACATTAGCTCGCGTTGAAAACTTATCAGATTCAACCATCACGTTTGATATTCAACTTGATGAAGGCCAACCGGATATTCATTTCCTTGCAGGTCAGTATGTGAATGTTGCAATTCCTGAAACTGGCGAAACCCGTTCATATTCATTTAGCTCAAAACCGGGCAATCGCTTAACGGGCTTTGTGGTCCGTAACGTACCGAACGGTAAAATGAGTGAATTCTTAAGTAAAAATGCTAAAGCCGGTGACAAGATGACATTTACCGGACCATTCGGTAGCTTCTATTTGCGTAATGTAGCGCGCCCAGTGCTGATGCTTGCAGGCGGTACTGGCGTTGCCCCATTTATGTCGATGTTACAAGTGCTTGAAGAAAAAGGTTCAGAACAACCTGTTCGTTTAGTCTTTGGCGTCACCAATGACTTTGATTTGGTTGCTCTAGAAAAACTCAATGAGTTACAGGCGAAATTCCCATGGTTTGAATATCGAACTGTGGTTGCAAGCCCTGAAAGTAACCATGAACGCAAAGGCTATGTCACTGGTCATATTGAAAGTGAATGGTTAAACGGTGGCGATGTTGATGTTTATCTATGTGGCCCGGTACCAATGGTAGAAGCTGTACGTGGCTGGTTAGAAACTGAAAATATCAAACCTGCTAATTTCTTGTTTGAAAAATTCTCTGCGAATTAACAGGTGGAGAAGTTATCTATGTCAAACCGTCAAAGATTTACCGATAAGGTCGTGATTGTTACGGGTAGTGCTCAAGGCATTGGTCGTGGCGTGGCACTACAAGTAGCGGCTGAGGGTGGACAAGTCGTCATGGCTGACCGCTCTGAATATGTTGAAGACGTTCTTAAAGAAATTCGGAGTGCAGGTGGTGATGCCGTCACGATTAATGCTGACCTAGAAACCTATGCAGGCGCGCAAGCAGTAGTTGCAAGAGCCATTGAACATTATGGTCGGATAGATATTCTGATTAATAATGTGGGTGGTGCGATCTGGATGAAACCTTTTGAAGAGTTTTCCGAAGAAGAGATCATTAAGGAAGTAAATCGCTCGTTGTTTCCAACGTTATGGTGTTGCCGTGCTGTGTTACCTGCCATGATTAAGCAACAATCGGGGGTGATTGTAAATGTGTCTTCAATTGCAACCCGTGGTATTAATCGTATTCCCTACTCGGCATCTAAAGGTGGAGTAAATGCTTTAACGGCATCGCTTGCTTTTGAACATGCTAAAGATGGAATTCGAGTCAATGCTGTTGCGACTGGTGGAACCGAAGCACCACCTCGGAAAGTACCACGCAATGCCAATCCATTAAGTCAAAATGAAAAAGACTGGATGCAGCAAGTAGTTGATCAAACAATAGATCGAACATTTATGAGCCGTTATGGCACAATTCAAGAACAAGTCAATGCAATTTTATTTCTTGCATCAGATGACGCATCGTATATGACGGGATCGGTCATTCCGGTCGGAGGTGGAGATCAGGGTTAACCCTGATCTTTTTGCATGATTGGGTAAATAACATGATTTGCATGGAGGCAATCACACATGGCAACCCTGTTAAAGACGTTAAAAAATGACTGGTCCATATCAGCAACAGTTGCTGGCTTTCTTGCGGTTTTAATTTCTTACTCAGGCCCACTGATTATTTTTTTCCAAGCTGCTCAGCGTGCTCATGTGTCCACCGATATGATGGTGTCATGGATTTGGGGAATTTCAATTGGTGCCGCCGTTTCAGGTATTTATCTTTCAATTAAATATAAAACTCCTGTCATAACCGCATGGTCTGCACCGGGCACTGCCCTATTAGTTACCCTATTTCCAAACGTCTCGTTGAATGAAGCAGTAGCCGCCTATATTACTTCTGCCATTGTTATTTTTTTAATTGGTGTTACAGGTTACTTCGACAAATTACTAAAGTGGATTCCGCAAGATGTCGCTGCAGGCATGATGGCGGGTATTCTTTTTCAATTTGGTATTGGTCTATTTACCGCGTCTGATAGCATGCCTTTTATTGTCTTTAGCATGCTTATTGTCTTTTTAATTGCCAAACGTTTAATGCCGCGCTACACCATGATTTGGGTGTTAGCTGCAGGAGTTTTATTAAGCCTCATTTTGGGCAAAATGAATCCGGTTGATGTGAGTTTTAGTTTAGCTATTCCACAGTGGATTAGCCCAGAATGGACATGGAACTCAACATTGAACCTCGCCGTTCCTCTCATTTTAGTCAGTCTAACCGGCCAATTTTTACCGGGTATGGCGATTATGAAACTCAGCGGTTACGATACCCCAGCCAAACCCATTATTACTGTCACTAGTATTGCCTCTTTAGCTGTTGCCTGCGTCGGTGGTATTACCATTGTGCTTGCCTCAATTACCGCCGCTTTATGTATGGGCAAAGATGCACATGAACTGAAAGAAAAACGCTATATCGCAGGAATTGCCAATGGAATTTTTTATATTTTAGGAGGCTTATTTGCTGGCAGTATTGTCATGCTATTTAGCTTACTTCCTAAAGAGTTGGTTGCAGCATTGGCAGGTTTAGCCTTGCTTGGAGCAATTGCCACCAATATTTCTGTTGCCATGAAAAATGACAATCAACGTGATGCTGCACTTATTACCTTTTTAGCCACGGCATCAGGCATGCATTTCCTTGGATTAAGCTCAGTTTTCTGGGGAATTTGTATTGGTGTAATCGCACATTTTATTCTCACACCACGATCAACGCCAACTACAAATTAAGTTTTTTATCTAAGCGCCCGCCACTAAAATAAAACCTCAACCGCCACATCAGGATGCAAATAATTCGCTAACCCTGATTTGGCGATTTTATTTAATATAAATTAAATTTCATTTTTAAGATCAATTTCCAAAATAATTAAATAATAGACTTTAGTATTTTTTTTATATTTCCACCTCAATTTTTAATATAAATTTAGCAATATTTTCAAGCGTGATTCTCATCAATAAAATCTATAAAAAAGTATCTATAAAATCCTTAAAATTCTCACTATACAATATTTAACCCTATTTTAAAGACACAACAAAGCCAACTAGAACAATAAAAATAAATACATATTTTTCAAATAATTAAATCAATAAAAGTACAATACCTTAAAGACATAAAGATATATCAATTAGGTTTTTGACTCTAATCAAATAACAAAATAGTTTATTAAAAAATAACGCGATACTTCACAAATTGGAGGTGAAGAAAATGGATACGAGCAAGGTTAATATTAATGAGTTAATTGATAAAGCCAGTTTTACATCTTTTCATTGGAAAGTTTTAATCTGGTGCTTACTTATTATTATTTTTGATGGATATGATTTAGTTATTTATGGAGTTGCTCTTCCTCTGTTAATGCAACAATGGTCATTAACTGCGGTAGAAGCTGGGTTACTCGCCAGTGCTGCGCTATTCGGGATGATGTTTGGTGCCATGATTTTCGGCACGCTTTCAGACAAACTGGGACGAAAAAAAACCATCCTGATTTGTGTCACCTTATTTAGCGGATTTACCTTTATGGGTGCCTTTGCCAAAGGACCAACAGAGTTTGCTATTTTGCGCTTTATCGCAGGTCTTGGGATTGGTGGCGTTATGCCAAATGTGGTCGCACTTATGACTGAATACGCACCAAAAAAAATCCGCAGTACATTAGTCGCAATCATGTTTAGTGGCTATGCAATTGGTGGCATGACCTCTGCACTACTCGGCGCATGGCTTGTGAAAGATATGGGCTGGCAAATCATGTTTTTAATTGCGGGTATTCCCCTATTGCTGCTCCCACTCATCTGGAAATTTTTGCCAGAATCTCTTGCCTTTTTAGTGAAATCTAACCATGGCGAACAGGCAAAAAGTATTGTGAGTAAAATTGCACCTCAAACTCAGGTAAACGCCAATACTCAACTGGTATTAAACGAAAGCACAACAACAGATGCACCTGTCCGTGCGCTTTTCCAGCAAGGCCGTACCTTCAGCACATTTATGTTCTGGATTGCTTTCTTTATGTGCTTACTCATGGTGTATGCCTTAGGAAGCTGGTTGCCTAAACTCATGCTGCAAGCGGGCTACTCATTAGGTGCAAGCATGTTATTCCTGTTTGCACTTAATATTGGCGGTATGGTCGGTGCAATTGGTGGTGGTGCTTTAGCAGATAGATTCCATTTAAAACCTGTTATTACGATCATGTTTATTGTGGGATCGGCAGCTTTAATTCTGCTTGGGATTAATAGTCCACAATTTATTTTATATAGCCTAATTGCGATTGCTGGTGCTGCCACCATTGGTTCGCAAATCTTACTCTACACTTTCGTTGCACAGTTCTATCCGACAGCACTTCGTTCAACTGGCATGGGCTGGGCATCCGGCATTGGCCGTATTGGCGCGATTATCGGACCAGTTTTAACAGGAGCCCTACTCACACTTGAGCTTCCTCACCAAATGAATTTCTTAGCCATTGCAATTCCAGGTGTGATTGCTGCACTTGCAATATTTATGGTCAATCTCAAAGCCTCTGTTGCTGCACAAACACCATCAACTTTTACCCCTCAAAACACGCTTACCCAGCAGTAAAAATACATGCGCCGAGGACTGGCGCATCTTTTTTGGAAATGGATTATGGAATTATTACACCGCTTTAAGCCATGTGCTTTAACTTTTGCGACCTTAGTGTTAATGTGTGGCAATTCATTCGCTGCAAATCCAAATCAGCAGCCCGAAGATGAATGGAAGTTCACGCTAAAGAATGCCTATATCAATCGTAATTTTGATAATGATGCACTCAAAGATACGGGCAGTTGGTCTCAGGCAGCATCGCTATTTTATAAGTCGAAAATGCATGACACCCCTCTGCAAATTGCAGACAAGCCTATTACCATTGGCGCAGATGCTTCTGTTCAATACGCCGTGCGCTTAAGTTCAGACAAACATGTTGCTGACACAGTTTTGCCTTTTAATAAAGAAACACTATCTCAGGCTTCCGACTTTTTAAAATACGGCGCAACTTTAAAACTAGGTTATGACAAAACCCTTTTAAGTGTCGGTGAACTCTGGTTAGACCTGCCTGTAACGGCTGTCGATGCCAGCCGACAATTACTTGCCTCTTATTGGGGAACCAACCTTAAGTCGCAACTTTCAGATCAGCTCTATGCAGAAATTGGTCGAGTGGAAAAAGTATCACCACGTAATGAAGAAGATTTTAAAAAGTTTTCTTTTACAGCGAACGGCATTACCAAAGAATCTGATGGTTTAAATTACATAGATCTGCGCTATCAATTTACGCCGTCACTCAAGGGTGAATACTATTTTGGTAATTTGGAAGACCTCTACAACAAACAGTATGTAGGGCTTGAGCATAATTGGAAACAACCTAATTTTGCGCTTACTTCTAAGTTTAAGTACTTCAATGCAAAAGATGATGGCAATACCTTTGATATTGATGCTCAAAACATTGGAGTGCTAGAAACGCTCAAAGTAAAAAACCATACCTTTGGCTTGGGGTACCAGCAGATTATCGGTGAGTCGGCTTATCCATTACCAGATGGTTTCTTACCAGAGACGTATTTCATTAACTGGAACGCTACTGGTTTTTTTAAAGAAGACGAAAAGTCTTATCATGTGATGTATGGCTATGACTTTAAAGATTATGTGCCGGGCCTAAATGCGATGGTGAAATATGTTTATGGCCATGACTTTAAAGCAGCCAATGGTGAGAAAAACCATGAAACTGAGTCGAATGTGATTTTAAATTATGCGTTTCAGCAGCCATTCTTAAAAGGCGTCGCTCTTCAATACATTCGTATTGATTACAACGTAAAACATGGCAATGACTTTGGTGAGGACCGCTTGTTTGTAAACTACACCAAAAAGTTTTAATCATTTTTGATTCAATTGAAGCGGGCCAATGTTGGTTCGCTTTTTTATATTAATTTCGCTCATAAAAAAACGCTCTTACGAGCGTTTTTAATTAATCTAGTAACTTAAGCAACGTGCTTTTGAACAACAATCGAACCTACTGAATAACCAGCGCCGAAAGATGAAATCACACCATATTCGCCATCATCTACTTCGTGGCCTGTACGGTGTAAAGCAATAATCACACCTGCTGAAGAAGTATTGGCAAACTCATCTAGAATAATTGGAGCACGGCTTAAATCTGCCTCTTTACCGGCCACATATTTCAAGATTAATTCATTCATGTTGGCATTGGCTTGATGTAACCAAAAACGCTTAATATCGTTTGCAGTTAACTGCATTTTTTCCAACTGCGCATTAATGATTTTTGCCACCAATGGACAAACATCTTTAAATACCTTGCGGCCATCTTGGCGGAATAGCTTGTCGTCAACAACTGCATCTTCACTACGGTTTAAGAAACCGAAGTTATTTCGAATGTTGTTTGAAAATTGAGTAAATAAATGAATATCTAAAATTTCAAAACCAGTTTTAGTAGTGGTTTCTTCAATAATAGAAGCCGTTGCAACATCACCAAAAATGAAGTGACAATCACGGTTACGATAGTCCAAATGACCAGAAGTAATCTCAACGTTCACCAATAAAACACGACGAGCGCCTGAACGAATTGCATCTGCCGCTTGTTTCAAACCAAAAGTGGCAGCTGAACATGCAACGTTCATATCGTAGGCATAACCTTGAATGCCAAGTGCCGACTGAATTTCAATCGCAACTGCTGGATAAGCACGCTGCATGTTTGAACATGCCAAAATTACAACATCGATATCTTCAGCAGTTACGCCTGCATTTTCCATTGCCTGCTTCGCAGCAATCACGCCCCACTCTGCTTGAAGTGAAAGTTCATCATTTGAACGTTCAGACAAACGAGGACGTAAACGTGTTGGATCGAGAATACCTGACTTCTCAATCACGTAACGGCGCTTAATACCAGACGCTTTTTCAATAAATTCAGCACTAGAACCACGTAACTCTTCTAGCTCACCTGCTGCAATTTTCTCTGCATTCTCTTGGTTATATTGTTCCACATAAGCATTTAAACTGTCGGCCAGTTCTTCATTAGAAATGATTTCTGTTGGGTGAAATAACCCAGTACCTGTGATACGAATGCCCATGTAAAACTCCTAAAAAAATGAATAGGGTCTGTTAATCTTTCATTTATAAATTGCGTTGTAGGCTAAACAACAGCATAAACAGACCCCGATCTATCTTAACTGATTCCCAAACGATCCCATAACTTTTGCAGTCGAGTTGGCGAAATAGGCATCTTGGTTTTCATCGGTTGAGAAAATAAAGAAATGCGGAATTCTTCCAACATCAAATACAATTCTTTGATTTTTGGATCGTTTTTGAATTTAAATACCTTGTCCATCCATGGATCGACATCGTCAATTGCAGCATGATCTCGCTGTAGATTATTTGGCAATCGATCTAAACGCAATAGCAGTGCTTTTAAATAACGCGGGTATTCCTGCCAAAGATCGACTGGTTGGCGGTAAACAAAATTGCCAAGTGACATTAAATCTAACTGATCTTCAATATCATCAATACTGCGTCCAAATACGTCTGGATTAAGCACTAAAAGCTGACGACGGATTTGTTGCCACTGAATATAAATATCACTTAATTGCTCAAGTGCTTGCTGACCATAACTCAAAAATTGCTTTTTGACCTGATCTAGCAGCTTATTAAATTCATCAGCGTTAATTGGCAAAGTCGTAATTGCCATCTGCAACGTTGCATAGACCAACATCTGCTCAAGCTTAGCTTTATCGCCCAAAGGTGAATAAGCTAACGCAAGCGGTTTTGAAATCTGCTTTTTCAACTGACGAACCAAGTCGCCCAGTTGCATATGTACCAGACGAATAATACCTTCGCGATGCTGTTTAATCGCCTCAGCTTGATCATTAAACGTTTGAATAACAATGCCTGACTCATCTTTAGCTTCGAGGTCAGCAAAAGCCTTGGTCGGAACTAAAGCCTGATATTGTTTAACTACAACGCCTGTGACTTTATGAGAAGCCTCAAAAGTAAAGTTTTCAGGAAAGTCCTTAAACTCGCCTTTTTGCTGTTTAACTGGACGATGTGTTTCCACTCGGCAACGTGCTTTTAACTCAGGTAAATCACGCCCTTTCGCAATCAGCTTACCTTTTTCATCAATAACCTTAATGAAAGGCACCAAATATGGATCAATACGTTCAAACGAGAAATCTTTTTCAGTAATTTGCTCACCACGTAAGGCAAAAGCTAAATAACTAAAAATATGTTCACGTAAATGTACTGCATCAACCCCTTGCATGAGCTTACGAGCTGTATCAGGAATTGGCACCACATTACGACGTTTGTCTTTAGGTAAAGCTTTGAGTAAAGCCTCAATTAAATCTTGTCGCCAACCCGGAATTCCCCATGACCAGATATTTTCATCGACTTGGGGCAGCGCCTGTACAGGAATTTGAACAGTAGCACCATCTTCGTCATGGCTCGGGTCAAAATGATATGTGGTTGCTAAACGCAGCTGCCCATTGTGTAAATGATCTGGGAATTGCTGCGTAGTTGGCCGATCATTGAGCCAGAGCGCATCATCGTCAATAAATAAATAACGTGGGTTATTTGCTTCTACTGTGGCACGCCAGTCTTCAAAGCTACGGCGACTCGCGATTTCCTCAGGAATTTTCGACGCATAAAACTGATAAATTGTTTCTTCATCGACCACCAAATCGCGGCGACGTAATTTATCTTCAACTCGCTCTACTTCTTCAAGTTTAAGCAAGTTATGTTTTAAAAATGGTGGAACTGTACCCAAATTACCAGTAGTTAATGCATCGCGTAAGAAAATCTCATGAGCAGCAGGTTGGTCAACTTTCTCAAAATTAATTAACCGTTTTGGCTCAATAATTAAACCAAATAAAGAAATTTGCGCATATGCATTGACGATCCCAGCTTTCTTAGACCAATGTGGCTCGAAATAGTGATATTTCAACAAGTCGCGTGCAGCAAGTAAAATCCATTCAGGGTCAATTTTGGCTAAAGTACGTAAGTACACTTGAGAGGTTTCGACCATCTCAAAAGCCATCACCCAAGAGGTATTGGTTTTATGCAAAGTACTTGCAGGGAAAACTTTAGCCTTTTGCTGACGCACTGCCATAAAGGTATTTCGTTCATCAGTTTTATTGGCAATGAACGATAATAAACCTGTCAGCAATGCACGATGCAAGTTTTCATAATTCGCAGGTTTTTCATTAAAACTGAGTTTTAAGCCTTCGGCTAACTCAACCAATTGCTGGTGTGTCTGTTTCCATTCACGTAAACGCAACCAGCTTAAGAAATGCTGCTTGGCAAATTGACGCCGTTTATTTTCAGACATTCCTGCTTCGCCTTTAGGATTTAAAGTCTCCCAAAGTTTCAAATAAAACAGAAAATCTGAATCAGCTTCTTTGAATAATGCATGCTTTTGGTCAGCTTGCATTTGTTTATCTGCTGGACGCTCACGCGGGTCCTGAACCGCTAAAGCACTTACCACAATTAAGATTTCTTTGAGTACGCCAAAATGAGCACCACCCACGATCATACGTGCCAAACGTGGGTCAATTGGCATACGTGCCATCATTTGCCCGACTTTAGTCAGCTCATTTTTCTTCTCGTTAAGTGCGCCTAACTCAATCAGCAACTTACGACCATCATTTACAAGGCGGAAATCTGGCGGCTCAATAAAATCGAAGTTTTCTAACTCACCTAACCCTAAACTCTGCATTTGCAAAATAACAGATGCTAAGTTGGTTCTTTTAATTTCAGGTTCGGTAAATTCAGGACGACTTAAAAAGTCTTCTTCGCTATATAAACGGATACACACACCCGGAGCAATACGGCCACAACGCCCTTTACGCTGATTGGCTGCGGCTTGAGAAATTGCTTCAATTGGTAAGCGTTGTACCCGTGAACGGTAGTTATAACGCGATATACGAGCAAAACCGCTATCAATCACATAGCGAATATTCGGAACCGTAAGTGCAGTTTCGGCTACGTTGGTCGCAATAATAATACGACGGCCTTTTCCAGCCGGACTAAAAATCTTTTGTTGTTCAGAAACAGCTAAGCGCGCATACAAAGGTAAAATTTCGGTGTGTCTTGGTCCGTACTTTTGCAAGGTTTCCTGCAATTCTCGAATTTCTTGCTCTGTGCTTGAGAAAATTAGAATATCGGCATGTTCTGGGTGACCTTTTGCTTCCGCATCAGCAAAACATTCTTCTACGGCTTGTACAACTGCACGAGGAAGGTTTTCTTCGAAATCATCAAACTCATCGTCATCACTGCCGCCAATATTCATTTCTGAAATTGGGCGATAAAGTACTTCGACAGGATAACTACGCCCTTCTACTTCAAAAATAGGTGCGTCATTAAAGTAATTACTAAAGCGATTTACATCTAAAGTTGCCGAAGTCACGATAACTTTTAGATCTGGGCGTTTTGGCAGTAACTGCTTTAAATAGCCCATAATAAAATCGATATTGAGTGAGCGTTCATGCGCTTCATCAATAATGATCGTGTCATATTTAGACAAATAACGGTCATTGCCTAACTCGGCAAGCAAAATACCGTCGGTCATTAACCGTACGATAGAGTCCTGCGAACCTTGTTCATTAAAGCGGATTTTAAAACCAATAGACTCGCCAAGCTTTTCGCCGACTTCTTCTGCAATACGTTGAGAAACACTACGTGCAGCTAAACGACGTGGTTGGGTATGACCAATTAATCCCGTTAAGCCACGTCCCGCTAACATTGCAATCTGAGGAAGCTGTGTGGTTTTACCTGAACCCGTCTCACCTGCCACAATAATGACCTGATGCTTTTGAATCGCATCAATTAAGCGTTCTGCATATTGAGAAACAGGTAAGTCCTGATTCAGTTTAATTTTAGGGAGACGTTCAAATCGCTGCTTTACTTTGGCATTAGATTGTTCAAATAATTTTTCAATCTCTGCTGTATTAGCTTTTTTATCTTTACGCAAACGATTTAAACGGTAACGATCTCTTGCCATCACCCACTGATCAATATTTAAATCATTCTGCACAGACAAATTTTCCTGAAAATACAACAATCCTCTATTTTACGCTCTAATGACCATAAGGTAAAACAATTGGGTTTTTATATATTTTTAATTTTTTAAAATTTTACCCTTGAATTTTGTCTCACTAGACTTCATGTTGTTAGGCAAGTTTCTTTTACGATAACTGTCATTTGATTTACATGTTTTTGCAGTCAAATCGAATACAGTGTTTGGGGACTTAAAAATCGTAAATTTATCACTTATTCGATTTTCCGATTTTAGTCATGTAAAAATACTATTTCCCCAATAAAGAATTTTTATTTATTCTACATCTCGTAAACAAGTTTAAATATAAACCTCAATCATGGAGACAATGATGAGCTTGATTAATACTGAAGTTAAACCATTCCAAGCAACTGCTTATCACAACGGCCAATTTGTTGAAGTTAACGAAACTAACCTTAAAGGTAAATGGTCTGTTGTATTCTTCTATCCAGCTGACTTCACTTTCGTTTGCCCAACTGAACTTGGTGACTTAGCTGACAACTACGCTGAATTCCAAAAACTTGGTGTTGAAATTTATGCTGTATCTACTGATACACACTTCACTCACAAAGCTTGGCACGACACTTCTGAAGAAATCAAAAAAATCCAATATCCATTAGTTGGTGACCCAACTTGGACTCTTTCTAAAAACTTCGACGTTCTTATCGAATCTGAAGGTTTAGCTGACCGTGGTACTTTCGTTATCGATCCAGAAGGTAAAATCCAAATCGTTGAACTCAACGCTGGTGGTATCGGCCGTGACGCATCTGAACTTCTTCGTAAAGTAAAAGCTGCTCAATACGTACACGCTCACCCAGGTGAAGTTTGCCCAGCTAAATGGAAAGAAGGCGAAGCTACTCTTGCTCCATCTATCGACCTAGTTGGTAAAATCTAATCTCTTATTAGATTTTAAAAACTCAAAGAACCATCCCTCATCGGATGGTTCTTCTGTTTTGAATAAGCACATCACATTTTCTACTGATACTTTTACAATTATGTCCTTCCCCATTACATGAAGTTTGAGTAATGTCGAATAAATAACCGATGTTTTTTGAGCTTAAGTAATATGAAATAAAAGGGGAAAAATTTATGGCGAATACTGTGGCAGTCACTTCATGGAAATACAATGCGACTTCACGTCATCTAAAAATATTTTATAGCGATGGTTCAGGCGAACTTTATCATCCTGTACCAGAATTTATTTATGACAACTTATTACGATCAACAGACAAAGCTGCTTTTGTACATAAATATTTAGAATTCGACTTACACTTTACTCGCCTATCTTTAGTGAATGCTTCATAATATAATGAAATAAGGCCTGCTTAGAACAGGCCCTTATGAATGAATAAATCAGATTTTTAAATGGCTTACCTTGCCACTACAATGCACAAACCAGCGCCTACAGGCAAAATACTGCTCATAAAATTTTCATCTTTTTTAATTAAAGCTAAGAATGAGCTGACTTCAGCCGCATGTGAAATAACATTATCAATAATGAGTACACCACCTTTTGGCTTCATTAAACGTTTTAAATCTAACCAATAATTCTCGTAAGCAGATCGCTCAGCATCTAACAAAATAAAATCGAAAGTTTCCTGAGTTTCTTTTAGGTAATCGGCTGCATCTCCAACCCAAAAATCAACCAATTCATCTAATGCCAGTTCAGTCACATGGCGTTTAGCCTCATTACTACGATTGGCATCAATTTCAAGCGTGGTTACTTTTCCATGAGTAGATTGTGCCGCCTCGGCAAGCCATAAAGTAGAATAACCTGTTGAAGTACCGATTTCTAAAATTGATTTGGCTTGCTGCATCCGAATAAATTGCGATAGTAATTTTGCAGACTCCGCCTCAATATTACGATACCGCAGCAAACGATCTGTCTGCTGTGCATCATGTCGTTTAAAGGTGTCATATAAATCGGCAACTCTTTGTAAGAAAAAAGTATTTGGCATATATTCACCCTTTAAAATCGTTATTTTATATAAAAGCCGTTTGAGTTAAGTGCTTTGAATTAACTTGAAACGCGGCACGATGCTTCCATCAGCCATTTGCACCGTTTCAGTAAACATATTTAGCGGACGTACCCAAGTTGAATAGTCACCGTAAAGACACTGATAAACGACTAACTCTTCTTCAGTCTCGCTGTGTTTTGCCACAGAAAAAACTTGATAGAGATTACCTTTATAATGCTGATAAATGCCGCGTTGCAATGACATGAAAGTACCTTTTAATGTTATGACATAAAATCTTTACAGCCATATAACATATATAAATTTTTAAATACTTTCACTTTAAAACACTACAAAACATAAAAAAGAACATTTTAGAGATAAATTATTGATCTTACTTATTAATAGCCTCAATAATTCAAAAAACCGATTAAATATATAAAAACATACTGTTTTACCTATTTTATGTTTTCACGTACTATGCATCTATTGAAAGAATTTGGATGCATTGGAGTAAAAACAGATGTTAGATCAAAACATTAAAACTCAATTAAAAGCTTACTTAGAACGTCTAGAAAGTCCAATCGAATTAGTTGCTGCTTTAGATGAATCAGACAAAGCTGCTCAAATTAAAGAGCTGGTAAGTGAAATCGCCGAGCTTTCTGACAAAGTGACTGCCCGTTTTGACGGTAACAATACACGTCGTCCAAGCTTTGGTGTCGCTAAAGTAGGTGAACAGCCTCGTGTGTTTTTTGCAGGCTTACCTATGGGTCATGAGTTTACGTCTTTGATCTTGGCACTGTTGCAGGTGTCTGGCTATGCACCTAAAGTGTCAAATGAAGTGCTCAACCAGATTAAAGGTTTAAACCTCAAAGCAAACTTCGATGTGTTTGTATCCTTAAGCTGTCATAACTGTCCGGATGTAGTACAGGCACTTAACCTGATTGCCATTTACAACCCGAACACCACGGCAACCATGATTGATGGTTCATTCTTCCAAGACGAAGTGGAACAACGCAAAATCATGGCTGTGCCAATGGTATTCCAAGACAACGAGCACATTGGTCAAGGTCGTATGACCCTTGAAGAGA
>NZ_JBQENP010000027.1:0-37112 GCF_052044755.1 Acinetobacter sp. 22512
AAGTCGGAGTGAAAATCCTTAGCGTGCTATATTTTCCGTTTCCTGAGACGACCCCGAAAAGGCCTTGGGCTTTGACCGAGAAATTGGACTAATCGACTCCACATATCCCACCACATGCTTGACGACTGCATCATCATAACCACCCAAAAATCTTTCGACATAAAACTCGTTAAAGTTTATGTACTTGAAGGCCTTAGACATGGACAGAATAAAGGTATTCAGGCATTCCTCATCATCAAAATCAACCTCCATTTCCAAGCTTAAGCAAATAAAGGCTTTATAGACAATTTGTAGCCGATCATAGCCCTTGATACCACTGCCGAACTTGCCGACCGTTTCGGTGGTCGCCACGGGGAAATTGGCGATCAAGAACTCAATACTACGGCGTACCCGGGTGAAGTCCTTGAAACTAATCTTTCGATGATGAATCTGCATGCGGCTTTCATGAATTTCATACACAATTGAAAACCATGCAAGAAAAGAAGTAATCTGAAAACTCTGATCCTTATAAAAATATAAGTATGGATGTAAGCCCAAACTCGGAACCCCAGCATTTTTTACAGGCGTCGCTATTCTGCAAAGAATGGTCAACAGATGCGACATTAGGTTTTCAACGCGCTCCCCCTGATTCAGACTCATAATATTATGAATCTGATCACCCGCAATGATATTCATCAGCTCATTGACCAGGCCAATTTTTTTGCCATGACTCATTTCATTGTCTAATAAAATGGTCGAAAAAAGTAACTGGTGGATCCTCTCCCCTAACTCAATCAACTCATTTAAACGTGTATATTGGAGCTCTTCTAGGTTAGATTTATTGTCATTGATATAACAACAGGCATAGATCGCATAATACGCGTCACTACCGCGATTTCTTAGGTGATATTCCTCATATTTATCTAAACGTTTAGTATCTGAGTTAATAGATTGAAATACCCGTCGCGCATCTTCCGGAGTCCCCAGTACCTGCCGGAAACTGATTTTAATATCGCCTAATTTCGATTTTTTTTTCTGCAAATTCGGCATCAGTACAAATTTTTTGAAAATCAGCAAGATCTCCTAAATAATTGCGGAGGTAACGAATATCTTGTTTTTGTTGATCATTGAAATTAGGTGCTTGAGGGACTTGCTCATCCGCAAAATATCTATTGATCCACGCATAGATACAGGAAAGACGATGTGCTCCATCAATAATGTAAATATTGCTGTGTATATCTTTCCAATACAAAATGCATAAATTGATGTTTTGATCTTCTGTGCAATCCTCAATAAAGTTTGCAATTTCTTGCACGCTCCAACATTCCGTAGAACGCTGGTTATCCGCCTTAAATAAACATTTGATGATTGGATGCTTTTCAAAATCAGTCAGTGTCACTTCAAAATTGTCACGCTGCATTGAAGGTGACATTTCTTCTGGCAACATGACTTTACGCTGAATAATATTGGTCAATAGTCGTGTAGAACCCATTTCTTATTCTCTCCAGGCAACACTTTCCTACTTTCGCTCAAGTACGAAATTTGAAAATGTATATAGTTCGATTTGGTTAAAGCTGTGAATTAAATGACCGTCAATATCCAGTCAGCGCTAACAAAAGAGACCTAAGAGAAATGGGGGGATTAGAGAACGTAATAAATCATAAAAAAGCCCCGATTGGAGAAAAGGGGCTTTAAAGATTGTATTATACCATTGAAAAATAAAGAAAAAAATATAAGAATTTCGTATAAGGTGTATTATGTTAATTTTAGGAAAGGCTCTAGACTAGTAGAATGATTATGTTAGTCTAGAGCCATATAATTAACATTATTGAAGTATTTTACATGGCAATTTTTCGACATTCTTCTGCACACTGACGGCAAGCCTCAGCACATTTTTTACAATAATCATGTGAATGTTTTTCACACTCTTCCGCACAATATTCACAGATCTTAGCACAAAGCTCACAAATCTCTTTGAGGAAAGGTGAGTTATGTTGTTGCATACGCACACATAACTGACAAATATCTGCACATTCTAGACAACGTTGAATACATTCACGCATCATCTCTAAATCTTTTTCTTTTAAACAAGAAGTTGCACATTCAGTACAAATAAGTGAACAGTTTGTACATGCAGAAATACACTTTGAAAATTCCGTATTAATCATTTTTTACTCTCAACTTATATAATCAAAGAAATAATTAAAACATAATTTTTTTCTACTAATTATTTTAAATTATTAGTAAATGTAATACATAATGTTAATTTATATGAATAATGTTAATTTTAACTAAATCTTATTTATATTCCAAATGGCTTTGTTGCACAAAGATTTGAAAGGCAAAGCGCCCCTAATTGAGCCAAATTTAAGGCGTAACTTGGGTAAGTGGTCGACCTAATTCCGTAAATCTGTTGAGGACTGCTACACGTGCATGAACCTCATTGACTTGGCTATCAAAGCTCCTTGCACTGAGTTTATCTCTTAATAATTTGATGCAGTGCATTTTAGTCTCAACCAAACTTCGGCGATGATAGCCTGACCATTTTTTCCATAGTGTCCTACCTAAACGTTTAATTGTTCGAAGTAATTCATTTCGCTCTAGCGAGCTACTCTTTGTATCTTTCCATGGTTTCGCATTTTTTCTAGGTGGAATCACCGCATGTGCTTGCCGATCTGCAATGACCTGACGGCATTGCTTGGTGTCATAAGCTCCATCGGTATAAACAGAGTCAATCTGCTCATCTTGTGGAATCTGATTAAGTAAATCACCAAGCACCTGTGAATCACAGACATTATTGGTTGTGAGCTGAATAGCGCGTATTTGTAGGGTTTTGGCATCTATACCAATATGTAGTTTACGCCATTGGCGACGATATTCAGCTCCATGTTTCTTGCGTTTCCATTCGCCCTCACCTAGAAACTTCATCCCTGTAGAGTCTACGAGTAGATGCAGCCCATCGCTACTTTTTTGGTAGCTGATTGCAATATCAATATGCTTTTGTCTTCTACAAAGCGTACTGTAATCTGGTGCGGTCCAATTTAATCCGCAAAGTTTAATCAGACTTTGCACAAAGCCAGTGACCATACGTAAAGATAGACGGAATAAGGATTTAATCATTAAGCAGCATTGGATGGCTGCGTCGGAGTAGGTTTGATTTCGCCCTTGTTTGCCTTTTGATGGAGCATACCATTGCGTAGCAGGATCAAACCAAAGGGCAATATTTCCGCGATTAATGAGTGCTCGGTTATATGCGGGCCAATTGGTTGTGCGGTAGATTTTGTGTGTAGGCTTCTTCATTTGAAAATTATATCGCTGAAAAAGCCTTTACAGATAGGTTTGTGCAACAAAGCCGCTGGAAACTAAAAGTAAGGCACCGAGGACAATTGCAATATCAGCCAGGTTGAAGGCCGGCCAATGCCAGTCTCGCCAATAGAAATCAAAGGAATCCACAACATAGCCGCGAAAGACCCGGTCAATCAGGTTGCCCATGGCGCCACCGAGGATAAGACTGTAAGCGATGGCTTCTCCTTTATGACGATTTTCAAGGATCAGCTTGATCAGAAAAATCGAGACCACTACCGCGATTCCGATAAAAAAGTAGCGCTGCCAGCCTCCACCATTCGCAAAAAGACTGAATGCGGCACCGGTATTCCATACGTGTACCCAGTTAAAGAATGAGGTCACTGAAATAGACTCGCCATATGCCATTGATTGTTGCACCAGCCATTTTATGGCCTGATCAGACGCTGCCAGCAGGCCCGATATGGACAACAGAGCGTACGGTGACAGATGTTTGCCAAAAATGGACATTGCTTAATCCTTGAGCGCCAGAATGCGTCTAGCACCGTTAAGTACAATTACCCCCGCGATGGTGCCGATAATCAGATCCGGATAATTGGACCCGGTCCACGCGACCAGAGCGCCGGCGGTGATGACCCCCAGGTTGATCACCACGTCGTTGGCCGAGAATATCCAGCTTGCCTTCATGTGCGCCCCGCCCTCCCGATGTTTGGATATGAGCAGCAGACAACTGGTATTGGCAATCAATGCGACGAATGCGATAGCCATCATCACCAGCGATTCAGGCTCACTACCGAATACAAAGCGTCTCACCACCTCTATGAGTACGCCCACAGCCAAGATCAGTTGCAGTACACCAGCAAGATGCGCGGCACGTACCTGCATTTTCACGCTATGTCCAACCGCATAAAGGGCAAGCCCGTACACCGCCGCATCGGCAAAATTGTCCAGGGATTCTCCAATCAGGCCAGTGGACCGGGCGATCAGACCGGCAGTCATTTCCACCACGAACAGAAGTGCATTGATGCCGAGCAACCAGCGCAGGGTCCCGGATTCTTGCTTAGCAGAAGCTGCCGAAAACTCGGCGGCCTTGATGGTCTCCGGATTTGCAGCGACGGTTTCCTGAAGCGAGGCGCCTAGCCCCAAGGTCTTCAGTTTCGAGGTGACGGGCTCGACCTCACCGTCATGCACGACCTTCAACCGGCGGTTCGACAAGTCGAAGGACAGTGCCCGAATCCCCTCAACGCCGTTCAGGGCCAGGCGAATCATGCGCTCTTCTGATGGACAGTCCATCTTCGGCACGGCATAAACACTGACCCATTCCCCCGACGCATCGGAGGAGGCCTGCATATCGGTATCCGACGCAGGCCTTGCATGGTCGCCACAGGGGCCTCCGCAGTTTTTACTCATGATATGACTCCACTTGAATGTGATCGGGTTTTCATTTAAAACTATATAGTAGCTATAATGTCAATAGCGTAGAGAATCCGTTGCGGAGGAACCCGATGCGTATTGGTCAGTTGGCACAGTCAGTAGGGGTAGATACACAGACGATCCGCTTCTACGAACGGCAGGGCTTGTTGCCGCCGCCTGGTCGGCAGGAGAACGGTTACCGTGTCTATACCGAGAAACACGTTGAGCGGCTGGCCTTTATTCGTCGCTGCCGCATCCTGGATCTGTCACTGGCAGAAATTCACGAACTAAAGCGCTATCAGGACGACCCTCATCAGTCCTGTACCGCTGTCAATGCCTTGCTCGATGATCACATCTCTCATGTGCGCTCGCAGATAACCGCTCTACAGGCGCTTGAGAAACAACTCGTTTCACTAAGAGCGCGTTGCAACGATGACCGGGAAGTTAAGGCGTGTGGGGTTCTTGCTGGAATTAGCGAGGGAAGCATGCATCAGCAGTAGGTTGGAGTGCCAACCAGATAATCCGATGAGATGCCGGTTTGCCTCACTCTCATGCAAAGGTAAGATCAACCATTTAATCCGCTTACCCTATTTTTTTTTGCTTTCACCTTATCCAAAATTCACCACCCCATAATTGAAAATATTTTGAATTATAAGCCCTTAGGGTGCTCATAATCCATAAATCAATTTCGAAGTTCTTTGTTGCATAAAGCCTTTAAAGATTGAGTTTTCCTAAGCAACTCAAATTTAAGTTACAACTCGGGTATTAGGTCGGCCTAATTCCATAAATCTGTTGAGGACTGCTACGCGAGCATGAATTTCACTCATCTGACTAGGAAAGCTTCTTGCCATTAATTTATCGCCTAATAATTTGATGCAGTGCATCTTTGTTTCGACCAAACTTCGGCGATGATAGCCTGACCATTTTTTCCATAGTGTTCTACCTAGCAGGGTTTTAGTATCTATACCAATATGAAGTTTACGCCATTGGCGACGATATTTCGGCTAATGCTTTTTACGTTTCCATTCACCTTCACCTAAGAACTTCAAATCCGTGGAATCAACGAGTAGATGCAGTCCATTGCAACTCTTTTCATAGCTAATTTGAATATCAATATGCTTTTGTCTTCTGCGAATGGTTGAATAATCCAGAGCTGTCCAATCTAATCCGCAAAGTTTAATCAAGCTTTGGACAAAGCCAGTCACCATGCATACAGAAAGACGAAATAAGGATTTAATCATGAGATAGCACTGAATGGCTATGTCAGAATAAGTTTGATTTCGACCATGTTTTCCTTGTGACTGCGAATATCATTGAATCTTAGTATCAAACCAAATTGTAAAATTACCATGATTGATCAAAGCATGATTGTAGGATGACCAATTCGGTGTACGATAAATTTAGGTGTAGGCTATTGCTGTATAAGACCTTATCGGTAGGTTTGCGCAACAAGGCCTCAAAATCCCACCTTAAAATGCAAATAGCAAAAAAACTCTACCATTCGATTGATTTCATTTTAGAAGTAATGAAATTAGTATCTGTTTGTAATGATATTTTATAAAATTCAATATTAGATCTGCAGAGAAAAACTTATCAAACTAAGTATTGGCTAGTCTTTTTCTTCGAAAAACTTATCAAACGAAGTATTAAGTTAATCTTTTTCTTCAACTTCTTCCTTAAACTCAAACAAATCATTCATCGTACAGTTAAAGTACTTACACAACTTATCGGCGACTGGTAATTCAATACGTACAGCACGGTCATAATACATACTTGTGAGCGTGTTGCGATTGATACCTGTTGCATGCACCACTTCACTTAATTTTAAAATTTTTCTATCGCCCATGAGGCTAGATAACTTACAAGTAATCATATTTAAATTAATTTACAAAAAATAACTTGCTGTGGGTTATTTGAAGTTGTTGCCTGAGTAATACTTTGCTAAAATTAACCTACAGCAGGTTATTACAACTTATAGAAAGTATATTTTATCCATTTCAATTAAATTATAACTTTTTAAATATAAGGATTGAACCTGCATTAGATTTTTTTGTGGAGATGACCGCCGTGTTACCAAATGAGTTATTAATCAGCCAGCAAGCTCGTGACTTAGGAAATCAATTAATTAAAGAAATGAACATCAATAGAAGTTATGGATTGGCTAATTTTCTTGGAGTAAATACTTGCTATGATAATCATCAGGCTGTACTTATTTGGACATTTCAACTGCTAGAAAGAGAACCTGCCTTAAATGAATTAGCAGAAATTAAAAAATATTTTCTTTTAATCTTTCCAGATAGTGTTTATCAATTAGCCTAAGTTATTTTTAAAAATTATTTTTTTTATATAAAAACACTAAATCAAAGAAAACTTTCTTTTAAAATACCTATTAATTCAAATTCATACGATTTACAGAGTATATGAAGCATAAATTCTTGTTCCTGCTTTATCACTCACTCCTACTAGACCTTAGTAAAGACTAAAATTACATAGCTCTTTTTACTGATACTAAACGATTCATGCCCACACTACGTTCTGCAGCTTCGAGGGCTAGTTTTTGTTGAACCACTGAGAACAAGGACAATAAATTGCCTACTATATTTTTCCGGAGAGTGGTGTAGGAACTTTTTCATTATTGCTAATCATATCAGCGACAACATCAGCAACGAGCTCCTCTATTCCTGAGAATGCTTTAGACTGATCCGCATCATGCTAAGACAATGATGGAAACTCAGCACACAACCCAACATACCCATTATCTTCAGCTGACCATTTAACACGGTAAGTATATTGTTTACTATCCATTTGACACCCCATCATGTTTTAAGTTTATGTATAAAAGTACGATTTTCACTTACTAGTACTTAAATAATCACCCCACCACTGCATCATTTCAGTCCGTTGAGCTAAATAGTCAGCGTGATTATAGCTGGCACGGGTACGGTTCTTATCAATATGTGAAAGTTGTGCCTCAATCCAATTATCTTGGAACAAACCTGAGTCATTCAAAATGGTACTAAAAGTAGAACGTAATCCATGAGAAGATAGTTGATGTTTGCCATACCCCATCTTACGTATGGCCATATTTAGAGTATTAAAATGAATCGGTTGATTGTGTTTGCGAGGGCTAGCAAAAAGGTATTTTTCACCGTATGACCACTGCATGACGTCTTTCAAAATCTCTAAAGCCTGATTTGAAAGTGGAACTAAAAAATCTGGAATCTCATGGCCTAATATGACTTTTCGTCGAAACTGTTTAATATGCAAGGCAGGTATTTTCCAGATTTTTTCATTTAAATCAAAATGATGAGGCTCAGCCAATAACAATTCGGCCCCTCTCACGCCAGTATGTAATTTGAACATCAGTGCTTTTTTAATAATGGGATGGGCATCCAATTTTTGTAATTTATTCTTAAAATCAGATATTTCCTCCGCTTTCAAATACGGATAATTTTTCTTGATTTTGCTGTTAATGGTGATTTTATTTAAACCATGAGCGATGTTGAACTCACAATAACCCATCGCTACAGCGTAGTCATAAATTTGGTTCAAATAACTACAAGCTTTTTTGACAGGTTCTTTTACTTGGCGTCCCTCTATTTTTTTGATTACTGAAACCAGGTCATAGCGCTTGATGTTTTGAAAAGGTAAATCCTGAAGGTCTGGATAAATATCTTGCTGTAAGCATCTTTCTGCTAACTGTAGTACACCACAGCGGGGTAGATCGTTGAAGGCATTCTTCAGTTTGAACTGTAACCACTCCTCCCCGACCTTACCAAAGGTGATAAGATTAGAGGCAGTATCATGTTCAAAACAGAAATTATTGTCTTTAAAGTCATCTCTGACTTGTCGTGCCTTTTTCAGCGATAAATCAGGATAAAGACCTAACTGAATGCGTCGACGTTTTTTAGTTTGTGGATCTGTATAGCGATAGCACCAAGATTTTCTTCCACTCGGCTCAATCTTCAGGCTAAGCCCATCTTCATCGGATAAAAAACAGGTTTTTTCCTTGCAATGAGCTTGGCGAACTTTAATATCAGTAAGACTCATGGAATTTAAATGAAACCTAATAAGGGGTTGATTGGATCAATTATATCAAAATAGAACGCTTTATATATGATGCGTATGATACGCATCATATATTTTTATAAGTATTTGTTAAATAAAGTTTATATATAGATTGGCTATTCCTTAGTGACCAATTAATTAACCATTGATTTCGCAAGTCTTAAATTAACATTTGAAGTGCAACTCTATGTTATGACTATTCACAGTTCTGTTCCATGATTCATGGTTACTTATTACTTATGTTACTATGTCAGGGGCGATACAAGAATTAAGGTAACCTTATGAAAATAGCGAATACGAAATTACTAGCTGGTGCTTTTATGACCCTAACTTTAACTATGCTTAGCCCTGCCGCACTTGCAAATGATAACAATGATATACGAAAGACTGTTGTAGTTAAGTTTGCTAAAAAAGCTTACTCTGCAAATTATTACGGAAGGATAGATGGATACAAGTATGATTCCTACAAATTTTATGCTAAAAAAGGGCAAAAGTTAAAAGTGAGGTTGACTGGAGGAAATGTTGAAACTTACTTATGGGGTAATCAATTAAAAGACTCCATCAATCTTGGAGAATATTCTCCAAAGCTTGATGATAATGGTATTTATATTTTACCTGCTTCAGGTGAGTATGAAATTAGAGTATTACAACCTAGATCACAGGCAAGAAAAGATAAAAAACATCAATACTGGATGAGTATTAACATTAAATAAAGACTTGCTAGATTCGTTTAAACTTTTATACAAGGGTTCAAAAACTATTGCCAGTTAAACGGGGCGTGATTTTTACGTATATGCGTTTATGTTAGTAAAATGATGTAGTTTACTTGTTTAATACCCCGAGGAATAATTTAATCTTGCTGTGCGTTAGTCACGTTTCTTTCTTTCAGAAGTTGATTATATCTTTCAACGTAACCGTCGTGATATTCAAACTCTTTTGATAGGAATTTGATGGGAAGAATAGGCGAAACTTGTCTTAAATAATGGTAATTCCTTATCTTTAAAATAGAGAACGCCCGATGAAATTCATTAGGCGTTTAATTTAAATAAGTGTCAGCTTATTTTATAACTAGATGTACTTGACAATCACGATTCTTTTTCTAAATTGCCTTTAAAAAATCAATCTTGCTATTTTTGACTTTTCACACCATTTTGTTCAATTTGTACTGCGGCTTGCCAGCTAGGTAGTTGGCTTAAACCTGCTACATAACGTTGGATATGGGGATAATTTTCACCTTGTCCCATATGATAAACTAAAGCATGTAGTCCAAAGCCCATCATAAAGTCAGCACCGGTTAAACGGTCTGCCACTAGAAATTCTTTATCTTTTAAATATTCATTTAAATGGCCGAATACTTTATCGAACTCAACTTGAGTATAATTTTCTAGAAATACCAACTTCGTACCCTGCTTGGTTTCAATCGCATTAAACGTTTTTAATAAAAATGGCAGCATGGCAGAGCTTTCTGAGAAATGAATCCACTGTAGATAATCGACATAGGTAGGTTCATCCATATCTGGTGCTAAATGCGGCGCAAGTTTCTGAATTAATAACTCAACGATTGCGCCTGACTCTGCAATAACTTTGCCATCCCATTCCAATACTGGAGATTTCCCTAAAGGATGGATGTTTTTTAAAGATTCAGGGGCCAAATGCGTGCTTGAGTCACGATAATAGCTTTTCAGCTCATAGGGCTGCTTGATTTCTTCAAGTAACCACAAAATGCGAAAAGAACGTGATTGATCTAAATGATGTAGTGTAATCATAATATTCCTATTTTTTTAAATTTTTACAACCACTTTGCCAAAGTTTTTGCCTTTTAACATACCATTGAAAGCATTGATCGTGTTATCTAAACCTTGCACCATATGCTCTTTATATTTGATTTTTCTGTCTTTCAACCATTCAGACATTTGCTGATTGAATTCCGGATACTGATTGCCATAATCATCAAAAATAATAAAGCCTTGCATGCGAATACGCTTTCTTAAAAGAGTGGAAATAAAGCCAGGTAAACGGTCTGGCCCTTGTGCTTGCTCGGTAGCGTTATACTGCGAAACCACACCACACACCGGTACACGTGCCGCAGAGTTAAGCAATGGCCATACCGCATCAAACACTTTACCCCCTACATTCTCATAATAAATATCAATACCGTTGGGAACTGCTTGTTGTAATTGTTCTGCAAAATTTTCATCATGATAATTGATACAAGCATCGAAGCCGAGTTCTTGTACTGCATAATGGCATTTTTCAGCCCCACCTGCGACGCCAACCACGCGACAACCTTTAAGTTTGCCAATTTGTCCAACTGTAGCACCAACAGGTCCCGTTGCAGCTGCAACGACTAAAGTTTCACCGGCTTTAGGCTGACCAATGTCCAACAACCCCATATAAGCAGTAAAGCCAGGCATCCCCAAAATACCCAATGCCCAAGATGGATGTTCGGGTTGCATACCTAAGCTTTGACATGCAGTCCCATCAGAAATTGCGTAGCCCTGCCAACCATTTCCAGAAAGAACCCACTCGCCTTCTTTGAATTTTGGGTTTTTAGAGGCCATCACTTGACTGACTGTTCCACCGACCATCACTTCGCCAATTTCAACCGGTGCTGCATATGAGGGAGCATCACTCATGCGACCACGCATATAAGGATCGAGTGACAAGTAAATGGTTTTTAACAATATCTCGCCTTGTTTAAGTTCATTGAGCTCAACTTGCTCAATACGAAAATCGCTGTGTTTTGGCTCACCCACTGGCCGTTTAGCTAAAACGATGCGTTGATTAATAACTGTTTTCACACATATAACTCCATGTTTTATTTAAAAGTATTTCTCTTCATAATCAAAAATTATGATTAAAATTTCTTTACATCCATTGTAGATGAGTTATAATAAAAAACAATACGACTGGTCTATTTTTTTTACAATAGAGTAAATAATTAATATGAAGCCTACTCCTATTAAAAAGTCTGAAGCGAAGCGCTTACACATTCTTAACACCAGTTCAGACCTGATTTTGCATAAAGGTTTTACTGGCGTAGGATTACAGGAAATTTTACAGAGCTGTGAGATCCCCAAAGGCTCGTTTTATCATTATTTCCAATCCAAGGAAGCTTTCGGATGTGAATTGGTACAGCATTATGTGGATAATTACCAAGTCCGTTTAAATGATGTATGGCGTAGCGATAAATCCCCTTATCAAAAGCTGATTGAGTATTTTAATTTATGGATAGAAGATCCTGAAACACACTGTGGTTGGGCGAATAGCTGTTTAATTGTGAAACTTGCCGCAGAAGTTGCCGATCTATCTGAAGATATGCGTTCCATTATGTCCGCTGGCGTGGATGATGTAATCCAACGTATTGCTGGTTTAATTGATTTGGGAAAACAGGATCAGTCTATTCAAGCAAATACTGAGGCCTCGACGTTGGCACAAGTACTTTACCAAATGTGGTTAGGTGCAGCATTACTGAGTAAGTTGCAAAAAGATAAAACACCATTACATCAAGCTCTGAGAGCAACTAAATTTCTATTAAAAAGTGAAGATTGATAAAATTTAGATTAAATATCAATTACATAATTAATGACAGCAGCCCAATGATTAGTTATTAATGTGTTGCTATTAGATTAATTTACAATCCATGAGTATAGCGCACAATGAATTCTTCTCCTAAAGCCCTCATGACTCGTATTTTAGTCGGATATTTAGGCTTATATCCCACACTATTACTGGTACTCACTTTATTAAAGCCAATTACTCAGCATCAAAGTTTCCCGATGATGGTGTTGATTGAAGTCATAGTATTAGTGCCAGTAACGCAACTGATTTCTTTCCCACTGGCAGGTTGGCTCATTACACAGCTAAAAATTTTTAAGAATTTGTTTTAATAAGAATTTATGCTGGCAACAGCAATCCTAAGTCCTTATTTTGCCAACCACAAAGGTTGGCAAAATAACTCACTTAGTCAATATTAATCTGCGTAAGCTGGATAATCAATATAGCCTTTTTCCGTCCCACCATACATAGTGCTTGCATCTACTGCATTCAATGGCCAGCCATTGGCGATGCGATCGGGTAAATCTGGATTCGCAATAAATGGGCGTCCAAATGCAATTAAATCGGCCAGCCCTGCCTTTAAAATTCGAGTCCCTCTTTCTGCCGTATATCGACCTGCATAAATAATCCGACCACTGAAAGTGTCTCTGACATCTTTACGAAAATTATGAGGAAGTTCTGGTGCATGATCCCAATCAGCTTCTGCAATCGATAAATAGGCAATCCCAACTTCTTCAAGTATTTTTATGGCTTCAATATAAGTCACATGTGGATCATCTTCAACCAACCCCATATAAACACGATCTTCCTCTGTACTTTCAAATAGCGGGGCAAAACGCACTCCTAAACGATCTGCACCAACCACCTCAGCAACTGCCTGTACTACTTCACGTAAAAAACGCAAACGATTGTTTAGTGATCCACCATATTCATCTTCACGGTGGTTACTATGTGCAGAGATAAATTGATTTACCAAATAACCATTTGCACAATGAATTTCAACCCCATCAAAACCAGCAGCCAATGCATTACGCGCTGCTTGAGCATAGAGTTGCACTAATTCTTTAACTTCTGCATTGCTTAAAGCACGTGGCATTGAAGGATCAGCCAAGGCCCCTGCATTGGGCCCGGTTTCAATAAAGACTTTAACATTACTATCAGCCCTAATAGCCGAGGGCGCGACCGGTGATGCGTGATCGGGTTGCAAAGATGTATGTGAAACACGCCCAACATGCCAAAGTTGTGCAAAAATAATGCCTCCTTTAGCATGCACTGCTTCCGTCACTTTACGCCATCCAGCAATCTATTCAGGGCTGTAAATACCGGGAGTCCAAGCATAGCCTTGACCACGTGGCTCGATTTGCGTACCTTCGGTCACCATAAATCCTGCCCCGGCACGCTGTTGATAATAGGTTGCCATCAGTTCATTTGGAATATTCCCTGGCTGAGTACTACGCGACCGCGTTAATGGTGGCAATACAATACGGTTTTGCAAAACATAAGGGCCTAAGCTTAAGTTTTGAAAAAGTTTGCTGTCTTTCATTTCATTGAATCCAAGTCATCATGGCTTAATTGATCTAAATTAAAAAAAATAACCTTCCTTCCTGTATATAGAAAAATAAAGGAAGGAAAGCTATTCACTCAGGCCCTTCACCATTAAGTGAGGGTTATTTTGCTTATTGCGCCAGTTGCTCAGAGTCAGAAGTTTATTCACTGCTAAGCACCACAACAGAGACTAGCTACTCTTTATTTCAACAATTGAAGTAATGCTGTAGCGGTTGCAGCAGAAGATGCTGGATTTTGTCCAGTAACCAGCAAGCCATCTACTTGAACATATACTTGCCAATCATCCACTTTAGAATAATGACCACCGTTTTCTTTAAGCATGTCTTCGACTAAAAATGGTACAATTTCAGTCAAACCTACAGCGGCCTCCTCAGTATTGGTGAAACCAGTCACTAATTTACCGCTAACTAAAGGCGCTCCATTACTCGCTTTCACATGTCGAAAAACACCCGGGGCATGACACACTGCTGCAACAGGTTTGCCAGACTGAATCGCCTGTTCAATCACAGAAATTGAAATCGGATCTTCTGCTAAATCCCACAATGGGCCATGCCCGCCTGGATAAAACACTGCATCATAATCAGCTACAGAAATTTCGCTAAGTTTATGCGTCTGTGCCAATGCTTGCATTGCAGTTGGATCAGCTTCAAAACGATGAGTGGTTTCAGTTTGCGCATCGGCCAAATTACTTTTCGGATCTAGTGGTGGCTGCCCACCTTGAGGCGACGCCAGCGTAACTTCAGCACCAGAGTCAATAAAGGTGTAATACGGTGCAGCAAGTTCTTCTAGCCAGAAACCTGTTTTCTTACCAGTATTGCCAAGTTGATCATGTGAGGTTAAAACGATTAAAATTTTCATGTTATTTCTCCGATATTTTTCAGGATTGAGGAGCATTGTTGCATGATCACTTGTCGTGTAACGTGACCATGACAGATACGCTTATTTAGATACTCGTCTCGAGAATTTGGCGACTGATCTCTAATGAAACAGTTTTATGTTCGCCTAGCTGTGTAAGATTGTGTGATTTAAGTTGCGTAATGATGATCTCAATATCTGTCTCCCCCAGTCCATAATCGCTAAGACGAGTCGGCAATCCAAGTTGCTCAAAGAAGGCTCGAGTACGAGCAATAGCAGTATCAATACGTTGTTCTTCATCACCTTCGACAATCTGCCAGACTCGAGCTGCATACTGTAGTAATTTTTCTCGCTTCTCTTGACGACGCACTTGTAGATTGGCCGGCAACACAATGGCCAAGGTACGAGCATGATCAATACCATGTAAAGCCGTGAGCTCATGCCCAATCAAATGAGTTGACCAATCTTGTGGTACACCAGCTCCAATTAGCCCATTCAGTGCCATGCTAGCAGCCCACATCAAATTCGCACGCGTGTCATAATCTGCTGAATCTTCCAAGATTTTCGGTCCAATCTCAATCAGAGTTTGCAATAGACCTTCGGCAAAACGATCTTGTACTTGTGCATTGACAGGGTAAGTTAAGTACTGTTCCATGACATGAACAAATGCATCGACCACGCCATTTGCTAATTGGCGCGTCGGCAAGCTAAAAGTTTTATTCGGATCCAGTACGGAAAATTGCGGAAAAACATAGGGGCTGTTAAATGACAATTTGGCTTGGGTCGATTTTCTGGTTACTACCCCACCGCTATTCATTTCTGAACCAGTTGCCGGAAGGGTGAGTACACTCGCAAAAGGCAAAGCTTGAGTAATTTTAGTACCATGGGTTTCTAAAATCTCCCATGTATCCCCTGTATAATTGACTGCTGCTGCAATAAATTTAGTACCATCAATTACCGATCCGCCACCGACAGCCATCAAGAAATCTATCTTTTGTTCTCGAATCAGCTCTACAGCTTTCATGAGGGTTTCATAACTCGGATTCGGCTCAATTCCGCCAAATTCATGAATTTCTCTTGCACCTAATGCTTCACGCACCTCAGCTAAAGTACCATTCTTACGTGCACTTTCACCACCAAACAACATTAATACTTTTGCTTCTGTAGGCACATAGTCATTGATTTTAGCTATTGTATCGCCACCAAAAATAATGCGAGTCGGATTATAAAAGTTAAAATTCAACATATTTTTATCCTAGGATGATCAGCTAATTGATTTGAAAAACCACCGTTATTCATCAAATAAACTTTAAAAAAATTGGACAACACTGCGGCTTTTGACTGCACTATGTGCTAACTATACACAAAAATAGACCAGTCGTCTATTTTTATAAAAATTATTTCAGCTTGCCGACCTTAGTGATGGTTAAACACATTCAGGCTTGTTCTATACCACTTTTATTA
The DNA here is from genome assembly GCF_052044755.1 of Acinetobacter sp. 22512. NCBI lineage: Bacteria > Pseudomonadati > Pseudomonadota > Gammaproteobacteria > Moraxellales > Moraxellaceae > Acinetobacter > Acinetobacter sp. 22512. The sequence continues at coordinate 16,207 of NZ_JBQENP010000027.1, forward strand.
TTGATGTATTTTCACGAGCGATTGTTGAATGGAAGGTATCAACACGCATGACTACTGACATGGTCGTGAACGCATTGGCTAAAGCAGTGAATGGCTCATACAAAATAGCAATGATTAAATATTTTAAAAGCAGATTGGCACGGTTTAGCAGATGTACAAATGCGACAGTAAATTAGATAGATTGGTTCAATATAAAGCGTGTAAATAGTTGCATTTGTTTATTTACCCTGTTTTGGATATTGACCCTTGTAAATGATGAGATTAAGCCATTAAATAAAGTAGCCCAACTTGAATAGAAAGCCTCTGACAAACATCATAGGGTTGAAGTGCTGCCTTACATTCAAAATTTCAGACAGCACCCTCATACATTTAAGCATCGGTTTAAGCTGGTAGTTTACTCGCCAAAACATCTACTTTTTCAATAGACGGTGGCTCTGAAAATAGCTCTTCGGCCTGAGCCATCAACGCAGCTGCAACCTTGCCAGATAAATGCGCTTGGCGACCCGCCTCATCAGGAAATGCATCAAAAATACCAAATGTTGTAGGTCCAAGACGTAGGCCAAACCACGCAACTGTCGCAGGTTCTTCCATTACAATAGGTAAACCGGCTTTAAGAAAAGCTTCCACTTCGTCTTCTTTACCCGGTTTAGCTTCAAGACGGACATATAAAGCTGTTTTAAGCATGACTAAAACTCCATAATTGATTAGAATTCAAACTGATTCTGACATTGCTAATGTATGCATGTCAGAAAGTTTTGTTGTATAAAAGTTAGAAAAAATTCCCATAGCTGAGCCAAAATTTAGGTTTTTATTTCGACATAATGCTATGAATTTATTCAAGTTAATATCATTAACATTTGAATCAAAAAATCAAGATATGAGATGATTAAATTCAATCTTATTTATATAAGGATCAATTGACTCTACCTTAGCTTTATAAGCTGACCTCTTCATCTGGAAATTATATTGCTCAAGAAGCATTCAAGAACAATATTGTACATCCTCATATCTATGAAAGTTATTTAGCTAGGAATTTGCTGTGAAACTCTATATGTTTCTCTATAAAGCTCGCAATGAAGTAATAGCTATGGTCATACCCTTCTCTTAGGTTAAGTGTAAGAGGATATTCTTGTTCCAAACAAATATCACTAAGAAGCTTAGGCCTTAACTGTTCTTCAAGAAAATCATCAGCTGTTCCTTGATCGACTAAAATAGGTAAATGAACTTCAGCGTTTTTGATTAATTCAATCGCATCATAGCTTTTCCATAAAGTTTCGGTTTCACCTAGGTAGTGTGTAAAAGCCTTTTTCCCCCAAGGTACTTGGCTAGGTGCAACAATTGGTGCAAAAGCAGAAATACTTTTATACAGCTCAGGATTTTTTAATCCAATTACTAATGCACCATGACCACCCATGCTATGACCCATAATACTTTGGACTTGATTGGTCGGAAAATTCAGGTCAATCAGATTTCTGAGCTCTTCCACAATATAATCATACATTTTGAAATGCTGCGACCAGGGTGCTTGTGTTGCATTCACATAGAATCCTGCGCCTTGGCCTAAATCATAATCTGCATGATCTGGTACATCCTCTCCACGTGGGCTGGTATCTGGTGCAACAATAATGACTTTATGTTCAGCCGCATACTTTTGTGCTCCGGCTTTAGTAATAAAGTTCTGTTCGTTGCAAGTCAATCCTGATAACCAATATAACACTGGCAACCGCTCATCTTTGTCATGAGGTGGCAGATATATTGAGAATTTCATTGAACAGTTTAATGCTATTGACTGATGGCGATACACTTCTTGCGATCCACCAAAAGAAGCATGCTTCTCAATTATTTCCATAATCAATTACCTATGTTGAGCAAGACTTCATGAGAAATCAAGTAAACAAAGAGTCTTACATTCTCCACAGAGAATAGTGATAAAGATTTAAAATGTAGGCAGGTTTATTGAACCTATACACGATGCCTACACAGATAGATCTGTTTTACAGATGATGTGCCGTTTTAGAGGATTCCATGCATGTCATTCATGATGCACATGCATGGAAAAGTATAAGGTCTGACGCAATTATTCGTAATGAATTACAGTACGAATTGACTTACCTTCATGCATTAGATCAAAGGCTTCATTGATCTGATCCAAGCCCATCGTATGTGTCACAAATGGTTCTAATTGAATTTTACCTTTCATGGCATCTTCAACCATTCCTGGAAGTTGCGTACGACCTTTTACACCACCAAAGGCAGAACCTAGCCATTTACGACCAGTAACCAGTTGGAATGGACGGGTAGAGATTTCCTGACCTGCGCCAGCTACACCAATAATTACGGATTGTCCCCAGCCACGGTGTGCACTTTCAAGGGCTGCACGCATCACATTCACGTTACCAATACATTCAAATGAATGATCTACACCCCAGCCAGTCATTTCGACAATTACTTGCTGGATTGGTTTATCGTAATCTTTAGGGTTCAAGAAGTCCGTTGCACCAAACTCTTTTGCCAGCGCAAATTTATCTGGATTCATGTCAACCACAATAATACGCCCTGCTTTAGCTTGACGTGCGGCTTGTACGACTGCCAAACCAATACCACCTAAACCAAAGACCGCAACACTATCACCTTCTTGTACTTTAGCCGTGTTATGTACTGCACCGATACCCGTTGTTACCCCACAACCCAGTAAGCAGACATGTTCGTGATTGGCTTCAGGATTGATTTTAGCCAATGATACTTCTGCCACTACAGTGTATTCACTGAACGTTGAGCAGCCCATATAGTGGTAAATCGGTTGACCGTTGTAGGAAAAACGAGTGGTACCATCTGGCATTACGCCTCTACCTTGAGTTTCGCGAACGGAAATACACAAGTTCGATTTTCCAGATTTACAGAATACGCACTCGCCACATTCAGCAGTGTAAAGTGGAATTACATGATCACCTGGTTTGACGCTAGTCACGCCTTCACCAACCTCAACTACAACACCAGCACCTTCATGCCCGAGAATAGCGGGAAAAACACCTTCAGGATCATCGCCAGATAAAGTAAATGCGTCTGTATGACACACACCGGTATGGGAGATCTTGATTAATACTTCACCTTTCTTCGGTGGTGCAACATCAACTTCAACAATTTGAAGAGGTTGACCAGGACCAAACGCAACAGCAGCACGTGACTTCATGGAATAATTCCTTATACAGATCTATTTTAAATATGATTTTAAAATCTTGGCGATTTCAGCCAATTCTTCTTTTCGTTGTTGTTCTGTGGTTTCACCTGATACTAAAGTGTCCTTTAAATGAACCTCCAACATTTCATTCATTAAACCATTAATAGCACCGCGCACAGAGCATATTTGTTGCAGAATTGCACCACATTCCACATTGTCTTCTAACGCTTTTTCAATCGCTTGCGTCTGACCTTTGATCTTTCTGACGCGTAGAAGAATCTTTTTTTTGTCTTCAACCTGATTAGGCATCAGACCTCCTTATTTGCTAGTGTTAATACTATAGTACCCTATAGTATAAAAAAGAACAATATTTTTTTATAAATCGAAAAGGCTTTGTACGAGATGACCAAAAACGGGCAGTTGGCTTGGTGAACCGTAATTTTAGTGCTGATCATCCTGACCCTTGCGAAGCAGTGCTTTTTGTATGTCAGGTCGCAGACTTCAGCTATATTCAAACAAATTCAGGCTAGGTCTATACCGCCCTTATTATTGATGTGTTCTCACGCGCAATTGTTGGATGGAAAGTATCAACACGGATGAATAGAGATATGGTGCTTGATGCACTGGAGCAAGTATTACGTGACCGATGTATGCCAAAGAATGTAATTCATGATTTAAATAGAGGTGTGCAATATCTTTCTATTCGTTTTCCTGTTAGAGGCAGCAAATTTAGGAGCATCAGTCGGTACAACTGGTGATTCCTATGATAATGCTTTGGCTGAAACGGTGAATGGCTTATACAAAACTGAGGTGATTGACTATTGAAAAGCAGATGTACAACTTGCGATATTAAATTGGGTAGATTGGTTCAATAAAAAGCGTGTACACAGTGCATTGGTTATGTATCGCCTTTTGATTTTGAAACAAAGTATTATGATAAAATTAACCCGTTAGTTCAGGTGGCCCAACTTAAATAAAAAGTCTCCTACAAACCCAGTACGGTTCACTCTGCTATCAAAGGCTTTATGCAACAAAGCCTCATGGAAATAAAGACAAAAGTGACTTTTAAATCTGAAAAAATCAAAATTGTGGTCTCAAAATTGCTTTATAAAAATATTGAAAAAAGTGAAGAACATTAAATTTATGTTACAAAACTCTAAGCGTATTGGTTTTTTATTACTCGATAACTTTTCAATGATTGCTTTCTCAAACATGGTTGAAGTCTTGCGTATGGCTAATTATGTTACAGAAGACAATTTATACCAATGGAATGTAACGGGTTTAGATGGTCATCATAGCTGCGCAAGCAATGGTCTTCAAATACAACATACCTGTGTTTGGTCACATTTACTGAACATGGATATAGTTTTTATTTGTGGTGGTTTTCAACTTTATAAAAATATGACAGTACGCTTAAAGAATTTTTTATATAGGTTGGATCAACAAAAAATTGCTTTAGGTGGTTTATGTACAGGCGCTTATGTATTAGCGAAAGCCAATCTACTAAATGGCTTTCGTGCTAGCCTTCATTGGGAAAATACCTTAGCGGCACAAGAAGAGTTTCCATTAGTACAGTTTACCCCACATATTTTTACCATTGATGCGAACCGTTTTACCTGTTCTGGTGGGCTTGCAGCGATTGATTTAGGCTTGGCACTTGTTGAAATACACTATCCAAATATTGCTAAAAGAATCTGTGAGCAATTTATTGTTCATCAAGTGCGTGAGAGCAATGAAATTCAACATCAACCTATTGCTGAACATAAGAAAAAACTTGATTTTCAGATTCAAGAAGTATTGCGCTTAATGGAAAATAATATTAATGAGCCTTTAACTATTGCTGAAATTGCACAGCATGTAAAAATTCAACCGCGTACTTTAGAGCGCTTGTTTAAAATGAATCTACAATTGGCTCCAAAAGAATATTATTTAAAACTAAGACTCACCTATGCACAGAATCTACTTAAACAGTCTACGTTAAACATTTCAAATATTGCTTTGGCATGTGGTTTTTGTAATGTATCTAGTTTTACTAAAGCCTATAAAGCTTTTTTTAACTATTCCCCCAAATTTGAACGTAACATTCTGGATTTTGCTCATTAGTGTTTTTTAGTCTTGTCGGTTTTTGACAACTTTTTGACGCTTTTAGCAAAAATCCCTATTCATATTCTGCATAAGCTTAGCTCATTGATTACATTACATTGATCTAGGAAAATATATGAATACTTTAGTAAATAATTTTGTTGCTTCACAACTACCATCATTATTAACCATTGAAAATGGTGAAAAAGTTTCTGCAACATTTTCATTATCTGAGTATCAAAATAGACAGAGCAAGTTACGCCAACTAATGGAAGAGCTAGAAATTGATCATATTCTATTTAGTTCAATCCATAACATTAACTATTATGCAGACTTTATTTATTGTTCATTTGGGCGCTTCTACGGTCTGGTGGTTAGCCCAGAAAAAGTGGTGACAATTTCAGCAAATATTGATGCTGGGCAACCTTGGCGTCGTACGATTGGCGACTATAACGTAGTTTATACTGACTGGCAGCGTGATAACTATTTTAAAGCGGTTACACAAGAAATTCCAAATAAAGGCCGTGTAGGAATTGAGTTTGATCATTTACCTTTAGAACGTTTAAACAAGTTAAAAGCAGTTTTACCGAATGTGCAGTTTGTGGATATTAGTGCCGCATGCATGAAGCTACGCATGATTAAATCTGCTGAAGAAATTGCACATATCACCCAAGGTGCTGCAGTATGTGATATTGGTGGTTTTGCAGTGACTGCAGCAATTCGTGAAGGTGTGCCAGAGCATGAAGTGGCTTTAGCCTCTACTCAATCCATGGTACGTGAAATTGCCAAACGTTTTCCAAACTCTGAACTCATGGATACGTGGACTTGGTTTCAATCAGGCATTAATACGGATGGTGCACATAATCCTGTTACAACCCGCCAAGTCCGAAAAGGTGATATTTTAAGTTTAAACTGCTTTTCTATGATTGCTGGCTATTATACAGCTTTAGAGCGTACACAGTTCTTTGATCACTGTGATGATGCTTCATTACGAATTTGGGAGGCGAATGTCAAGGTGCATGAAGCTGGCTTAAAACTCATTCGCCCAGGTGCACGTTGCAGTGATATTGCTAAAGAGTTAAATGAAATTTTCTATGAAGAAGGTTTATTGCAGTACCGCACATTTGGTTATGGACATTCCTTTGGTGTGTTATCACATTATTACGGTCGTGAAGCCGGTTTAGAATTACGTGAAGATATTGATACGGTGATAGAACCAGGCATGGTGATTTCAATGGAACCTATGATTATGATTCCGCAAGGAATGGCTGGGGCTGGTGGTTACCGTGAACATGATATCTTGGTCGTTACAGAATCAGGAAATGAAAATATTACCAAATTCCCATATGGTCCAGAACATAACATTATCAAATAAAAGATTTTAAATAGGCACTCTGAAAATGAGTGCCTATTTAATTAGGAGTAAATAGAATGAAAAACAATCATCAAATAGAGCAAAAAAATACTCTAAGACGTGTTGCTAGCGCCAGCTTTATTGGTAATTTTGTGGAGTGGTTTGATTATGCTGCATATGGTTTTTTGGCAACAGTTATTGCAGTGGTTTTTTTCCCGAAAAGTGACCCTTTAACCGCATTAATGGCTACATATGCGATCTTTGCAATTTCATTTATTTTTCGTCCATTAGGCGGTATTTTTTGGGGGCATGTTGGGGATAAATTTGGTCGAAAAAATGCACTATCGTGGTCGATTATATTAATGACACTGGCTACGGTATGTATTGCACTGTTACCAAGTTATCAAAGTATCGGTATTTTTGCACCGATTATGTTATTAATATTCCGGATGATCCAAGGCTTCTCCGCTTCAGGTGAATATGCTGGTGCAGCAAATTTTCTTGCAGAATACGCCCCTAAGGGAAAAAGAGGACTTTATACCAGTTTAGTTCCTGCAAGTACTGCAACGGGTTTACTACTCGGCTCTTTAATGGCAGCGGCGATGTTCGCTTTCATGTCAGAGGCGTTTTTACACGAATATGGTTGGAGAATTCCATTTTTATTGGCAGCACCATTAGGTTTAATCGGGTATTATATCCGTGTAAAGTTAGAAGAAACCCCAGAGTTTTTAGAACATCAAAAAAATAGCAACAAAGAAAATTTTCCAATCAAAGCCTTATTTACTCAGTATCAACCAGCACTTTTTAAAGCATTTGCAGTTGCATCTTTAAATGCCACCGCCTTCTATCTTATTTTTAGTTATATGCCAAATTATTTAGCTACAGAGTTAGGTGTAAATAAATCCCAAGCCTTTATATCAGGGTCAATTTCATTGCTATTTTATATTGCTGTAGTTTTTGTGATGGGCAAATATTCAGATCGAATTGGACGTAAGAAAATGTTGCTTTGGGCAGGTCTAAGCTTTATAGCACTGACTGTACCCTTGTTCTACTTACTTTCAACTGCCAGTTTTATTGAAATGGTGATCATTCAGCTCATGTTCTGCACATTATTAGCAATGAACGATGGGAGCTTACCTGCATATTTAACAGAACAATTCCCTATACAAGTGCGCTATACCGGTTTTGCCTTTAGTTTTAATACTGCTAATGCACTGTTAGGTGGAACAGTTCCTTTCGTTGCAACTTGGTTAATTCAACAAACAGCTAATACCTTAGCACCTAGTATCTTATTAGTTATAGTTGCAATTTTTGCAAGTATGGCTTTATTAGAGAGGAAATCACATCATTTAATCAATGCTAAGGCTTAAAAGGAATAGGTTATGCTTTTAAATGCTCTCCCTACATTCAATAGAAATATATCGACTTTAATTGGTCTTACAGCTGTCATATTTTGGAGTACAAATGTAGGCTTAATGCGTAGTGTCAGTGAGAGCTTTGGAGCTGTAGCTGGTGCTGCTCTAATTTACAGTGTCGCATCCATGATTTTAGTTTTCATGGTTGGTATGCCTAAGTTTTCTACCATCCCAAAATCCTATTTATGGTGGGGAAGCCTTTTATTTGTTGCTTATGAATTATGTTTTGCCCTTTCTATTGGCTATGCGCAAAACAGTAGACAAGCAATCGAAGTCGGCATGATTAATTATCTATGGCCAACATTTACTCTACTATTCGCAATTATTTTTAACAACGTTAAGGCCAATATTTTAATTATTCCTGGCTGCATATTCGCTTTAGTTGGAATTTGTTGGGTATTAGGAGGAGATACTGGATTTGATTTTTTTCAGATATTTACTAATTTAAAAGCTAATCCTCTTAGTTATGGTTTAGCTTTTGCTGCTGCTATTTTGTGGGCTGCATATTGTTCTGTGACAGTAAAAACATCTCAGGGTAAAAATCTAGTCACTATATTTTTTGCCTTGACTGGAGTTGTACTATGGATCAAATACCTTCTCATGAGTGGGTCAGCTCTTAATTTTACTTATGACAATACAGTCACTCTGATTATGGCAGCTGGTGCTTTAGGTTTGGGATATGGTGCTTGGAATATTGGAATTATTTCAGGGAACATGACGTTAATGGCTGGAGCTTCTTATTTTATTCCCGTGCTATCAGCTTTGTTTGCGGCATTAATTCTAAGTACGTCCTTATCTTTTATCTTTTGGCAAGGTGTTGCAATGGTGACAGCAGGAGCAGTTTTGTGTTGGTTAGCGACTCGAAAGAAACAAATTATTTAGAGTTATACTAAAATTAACATACTAGACTTTAAGCGAAGTCAAGATATTGAAACTGTTTATCTATTAGGGCGTGTCCTCATTTGAAAAATTGATTTTAAAGATTTAAAAGAATGATTTAACCTCTTTTTATTTGTATATTTCTCAATGGCACGAACTCTACTCACCGATGATATTTGACAACAAATCCAGTCTACGATGCAATTTCATGGTTGTTATTGTTCAAAGAACGGTAGAAATATCATGGAAGCCATCTTATGGAAATTATGTACAGATGCAACATGGCGTGATATTCCTGAAGAATTTTGTCCTTGGAAAACAGCATATAACCGCTTTAATCGTTGGGCGAGTAAGGGCTTGTGGGGTAAATTTTTTTAAACTACGAGGCGTATTGGATCAAGAATGAGTATTCATTGAGGGAAGCTACATATGCGCGCATCAGCATGCAAGTGGAGCTCGGCACGGTTTCAAGCGAGCAATTGGACGGTCTAGAGGTGAAAGAACCACAAAAATTCATCTTGCAACCGACGCGAATGGATTGCCGATTGATTTTAAAATCACTAGAGGTGAACTCCATGACAGCCAAGTTGCGGAGTAGTTGATTGGTGAGGCAGATTATCTGATTGCAGATAAAGGTTATGATTCGGAAAAAATTAGGACGTTGCCAAGAAAGCAAAATATTGTGCCGATCATCCCAATGAAATCAAATAGTAAGAGAGAAAATAAAGAATTTGATCGGTATTAATATCGTTTAAGTCATCTAGTTGAAAATGCCTTTGCGAGATTAAAACATTTCCGAGCGATAGCGACCCGATTTGATAAGCTTGCACGAAATTATCAGTCTATGATTTACATTGCTTGCATGTTAATTTGGTGCAAAGCCAAATGAGGACATGCCCTAGACATCAGACCTCCTTATTTTTTAGTTTTTATACTATAGTGCCCCATAGTATAAAAAGCAATACTTTTTATAAATCGAAAAATCAAAAAGGTCTTTAGCGAAAATTTTCTGTCTCTATTTTTAATTTTTTTAAATAAACATAGTAGAGCTTATACAAAAGTCACAAAAAAATGGGAGCTTTAGCTCCCATTTTTTTATTTTGGCTCATGTTCTTTGTAATGCTGTGACCTTTTAGAATTATGTTTCCAACTTTTAGCCACTTTGTAGATATTTTGAACGTATCACACCTTAAAAATACTACCGATAGTTTAGATTAAAAATGCCTTTACAGACTGTACTAGATTATTTTTAGTGAGCGGATGATATTTATTATTCATTATTTAGGAATTATTAAATCCTATAAATATCATTTATTGGATTATTTTACTTTGGTACTGTGCATATCAACCCCCAGTTATGAATAAGGAACAACTATGAATAAGATGATGAGTGCTCTTATCCTAGAAAATTTTGGTGATCATGAATTTACACGTGTAGAACTCCCTATACCTCAACCAGAGGCTGGGCAAGTTCTAGTACGTATTCATGCTAGTGGTGTAAACCCTATTGATTATAAAATTCGTCTTGGTGAAGCACCATATGCTATGCCAGAGCTTCCTGCCGTGTTGGGAACAGATATGGCTGGGGTTGTAACTGCTATTGGTGAAGGTGTCACTCACTTCAACGTCGGAGATGAAGTTTACGGTCTGATTGGTGGCGTTCGTAATCTTCAAGGATCTTTAGCAGAATATATTGTAGCAGATGCTGATCTGATCGCATTAAAGCCACGGAATATCTCTATGCGCGAGGCAGCAGTACTACCATTGACGTTCCTCACCGCTTGGGAAGGTTTAGTGGATAATGCTAAGGTTCAACCAGGGCAAACTGTACTGGTTCAGGGTGGTGCTGGTGGCGTTGGTTATATGGTTGTTCAGCTTGCAAAAGCACTTGATGCAAATGTTTGGGCGACTGGTCGTACAGCTGATCAATCGCTGATTTCAGAACTCGGTGCAACACCTCTCGATTACACAACAGCATCTTCCGATGACATTATTGCTGCAAGCCCTGAGGGTCAAGGCTTTAACATTGTTTACGACACTGTGGGTGGTCCAGTACTCGAAGCCTCACTTTCCATGACAACTCACTATGGCCACATTACCAGCTGTGCTGCATTTGGTAATCATAATTTAGCGAGTTCATCTCTACGATGTGCCACACTGTCTGGCGTATTCGTCCTATTGCCGATGTTAACAGGCAATCGCCGTTCTCATCATGGTGATGTCCTTAAGATCGCTACCCGTCTCGTTGAGGAAGGTAAACTGTGTCCTATTGTTGATCCTCGTCATTTTACTCTAGACCAAGCGATTGAGGCTCATGATGCTGTTCAAGATCGCTCTGCCAATATTAAGGTCGTTATTGATGTCATTTAACGCACTTCAGGCCAAGACTTGGCGCTTCAATTGTATTGGAGATACAGATGTTCTGACATTAGAAACACTTCCTGTTGCTTTACCAGCCGCAGGAGAAGTTCTAATACAGATGAAAACGATCGGACTCAACCGGGCTGATGTAATGTTTCGGCGTGGTACTTATATTCAAAAGGCAGTATTCCCTTCTCGTCTGGGATATGAGGGAGCAGGCATAGTTCTTGCGATAGGTGAAGGTGTACGCCAATTTTCTCCAGGAGATGCAGTATCGATTCTTCCGACTGACAATCTAGCCAAATATGGGACATATACGGACAAGCTTCTGATTCCAGAAACTTTTTTAGTTCACAAACCTGATAGTTTAAGCTGGGAAGAAGCTTCTTCAATCTGGATGCAGTATTTGACGGCTTGGGGTGGTGTAATCCATGCTGGTGGAGTTTCGAAAGGAAAAACGATCTTGATCACAGCAGCTTCAAGTAGCGTAGGACTAGCTGCGATACAGATAGCTGAAGCAGCGGATGCTAAGGTCATTGCAAGTACACAGACGATAGAGAAAAAGCAACGTTTACTGGATCTCGGTGTTAAAAATGTTATAGCCCGTGAAGATGAACCAGATTTGTATGAGGCGCTTGTTTTACGTTTAGGTGGAGAACATCTTGATGTCGCCTTCGATGCTGTGGGAGGGCCACATATTGAACAGATTGCAAAAGCGATGTCTGTGGGAGGAACTATGGTTATGCATGGTGCACTTAGCCCGGAGATCACACCATTTCCCCTTAAAGTTGCATTACGCAAAAGCTTAACCATGCGAGGTTTTTTATTCCTTGAGGTTCTCCATGACCCTGTTCTAAGGGAGCAAGCCAGACGATTTATTCTTAGCAGTATAGGTGCAGGATATCTTCGTCCAGTGATCGACTGTTGCTTTAACTTTGAGGACATGCATGACGCTCAGCGCTATCTTGAATCAAATCAGCAAATAGGAAAAATTGTAGTTACTCTAAATACATGATGGTCTTATCTGATTTCTACTTTCTAAAAAAAAGGTTAGTTACATCTGATTCAAGTTTCTATATGGCCCAGCACTTCCGCTAAGTAATCAAACAATGCTCGGATTCGCAAAGGTGTCGGGCCCCGCTGTGGACGATATAAATACAGGCGCCAAACGGGAGAGTTTTCCTCATGAAGTATCTGAATGAGCTTACCACTCCTAAGCCACGGCAAAACTAGAAATCCAGGCATGTGTCCGAATCCGACTCCAGCGAGAATAGCTTGAAATTCAGCTTCTAGATCATCTGTAATAAAACGGGGCTTTGATGGCGTAAAGCTTCGACTTTCGGTGAATGTCCATGGCCAGTAACGCCCTGTTTTATGATCGACTAGTGCTGTTAGAGGGTATTTATCAAGATCAATAATTTTTTTGGGCATTCCAACCTTATCAATTAACTCTGGCGTACCCACAGAATAAAAGTTCACTTTAGCCAATTCCTTTGCCACATATCGATTGTCCGGCAAAAATCCAAATCTGATCCCGATATCTATCCGCTCATCGATCACATCCGAGTGTGAATCTGTTAGCACACAATCAACGACAATATCTGGATAACGTGTGGCAAATTCTGCTAGTGCAGGTATTACCAATTTACGCCCTAACACAGACGACACAGTAAGACGGACAGTCCCACGCATTTCATCTCGTTTTTCCTTGGTGTCTTTTACAAGCAAAGCATCGATTGATCCCACCGCAAAACGTGCTTGCTTTGCCAGACGCTCACCATCAGCGGTAATTTTAATTTGTCGAGTACTCCTGTAGAACAGAATCTCTCCGCGCTGCTCTTCTAGCTCTTTTATTGCCCGTGTCACTACCTGTGGGGAAATACCTAGCTGAGTTGCTGCCTCCTTAAAATTTCGAGACTCTGCTGCGACACAAAAGATACGCATCATTTCCAATTTGTTCTGCATGTCCAATCCTGTGTTATGGTAATTATTCCGTAAATAGGAATTCTGAAAGATAATATTATTCATTTATTATACCTGACAAGGCTGTAATACTTAACCCATCAAATATGATTGACAGATAGGTTGAAGGTTACTTATATGAATAATATAGAAAATAAAGTTATTGTTATCACTGGTGCAAGTAGTGGTTTAGGTGAAGCTACTGCTCGCTTACTTGCTAAAAAAGGTGCAAAGGTTGTACTTGGTGCTAGACGTACTGAAAAATTACAGGCTATTGTTCACGACATTCGTGCTGAAGGTGGTCAAGCTGAATTTATTGGTATGGATATAACCAAACCACATGAAGTACAAGCACTTATTGAAAAGGCATTAAGCGCATTTGGTCAAATCGATGTATTGGTAAACAATGCTGGATTAATGTCTATTGCACCATTAAGTGAGCTAAAAGTTGATGAATGGGATCGTATGATCGACATTAATATTAAAGGTGTTCTTTATGGTATAGCAGCTACACTGCCTGTTTTCCAAAAACAAAACTTTGGACACTTTATTAATCTCGCATCTGTTGCAGGGTTAAAAGTATTTAGTCCAGGAGGTACTGTTTATAGCGGTACTAAGTTTGCTGTAAGAGCCATCTCTGAAGGCCTTCGTCATGAAGTTGGGGGAACAATTAGAACGACTACTATTGAGCCTGGTGCAATTGAGTCAGAACTAAAATTTGGTTCTTCTCATAAAGAAAGTTCAGAGTTTGTTACTGATTTCTACAAACAAGCCATACCAGCTGACTCAGTCGCTCGAGCAATTGCTTATGCAATTGAACAGCCTGCGGATGTAGATATTAATGAAATTGTTTTGCGCCCAACGAGCCAAGAGTTTTAATTATTGAATAACATAAAATGGGAGTACTTCGCTCCCATTTTTACTATATTTTTTTAAAGTTGAGGACAAATCTATGAAAGCCGTATCGTATGTTATAAATAACCATGATGATTTTAAAAATTCATTGGTAGATATTGAAAAAGCGAAGCCTACGCTTAAGGAACGTGATGTACTGGTAAAAGTTCAGGCAATCTCTGTGAATCCAGTTGATACTAAAGTGAGAAAAAATTCGTCTGAAGCAAATAATCGTATTTTAGGTTGGGATGCCGTTGGGGAAATTATCGAAGTTGGCTCAAAAGTTACCTCGTTTAAAGTAGGAGATTCTGTTTGGTATGCTGGCAATTTAACCCGAGATGGTAGTAATGCTGAGTTTCAAGCAGTCGATGAACGAATTATCAGTCTTAAACCAATTACAGTATCTAATGCAGAAGCAGCAGCATTGCCATTAACTGCAATAACGGCATGGGAAATGCTGTTTGATCGGTTTCAAATTTCAGAAACAGAAGTTGGCAGTATTTTAATTATTGGTGGTGCAGGCGGTGTAGGTTCAATTGCTATCCAACTCCTAAAAGCAAAAACAAATCTGAGCGTTATAGCAACAGCTTCACGTGAAGAAACGAAATCTTGGGTGGAATCACTTGGTGCCGACCATGTCATTGATCATAGCAAAGATTTAAATGTACAAATCGAGACACTAGGCATTGAAAAACCAAAATATGTATTCTCTACAAATCATACAGAAACGTATATCAAGCAAATAGTTTCTCTGATTGCACCACAAGCCAAGCTTGGATTGATCGATGATCCACAAGCATTTGATATTATGCCGTTTAAGACTAAATCTATTTCTATCCATTGGGAGTTGATGTTCACCCGTTCAATGTATGAAACCGATGATATTGAAAAGCAAGGTAATCTATTGCAACAGGTTGCCCAATTAGTTGACCAGCAAAAAATTAGAAGTACCCTCAACCAAAATCTAGGAAAAATTAACGCTGCAAACTTGGAGAAGGCGCATAAGTTGCTTGAATCAGGCAAGTCAAAAGGCAAAATTGTACTAGAAAACTTCTAAAACAAATTCAAGGTGAAATAATGACTATTTCAATAATTGCGAACTTTAAGGCAAAATCAGATCAAAAAGAGACGTTAGAAGCGCTTTTAAAAAGTGTAATAGAGCTTACGCTTCAAGAAGAAGGATGCTTGAAATATGAGCTTTATATTAGCGAAAATGACTCGAGTAGATATTTCTTCTTAGAAGAATGGCGTAGCAGGGAGGATTTAGATATCCATATAGCCTCTGATTATATTCAAAGTTTATTTGGTAATATCCAATCGCTAATTGAATCAAGTGATATTATAGAAATCAAAAAAATATAGCTGTATTCGGACATTATGATGAAGTATTCTTCAAATTAACATAGAGACTTAGAAAGCTAACATAAAAATTGTAGCTATAAGCTCCTGTTTTTTAATATTTTTTTAATTTTTTAGTAGTAACCTAGGCTTCAACAAATTATGCCCCTAAGGGGAGCCACCAATACCCTGCATTTTGACAACAATGTCATCGTTTAGAGGCAGGAAATTTACGAGCATCAGTCGGTACGACTGGTGATTCATATGATATTGCTTTGGCTGAAACGGTGAATGGCTTATACAAAACAGAGGTGATTGAATATTTAAAAGCAGATTGGCAAGGTTTAGAAGATGTACAACTTGCGACACTAAACTGGGTAATCGAGAATAAGCGAATTCCTATTCCTGAACACGTAGAGCCTTAACCGGAAAAAAGAGGCTTTGGGAGCCGATTCTTTAAGCCGTATGGCTGATCTGATTGTTCACCTTGGCTTATTAAAACCGTGGAACATTGATCAAATAGTAAGCGTGGAACATAAAAAATCATTAAAAAAGCCCATTCGAGGGTAAATGAGCTTTTTAATAGTATATAAAAAATTGATTTTTAAAGGAATAAAAATAGCATTTCGTATAAGAGTTTTTATGTTAAATAGGACTAAAAATATACTCTAATTTTAGAGTTCTCTTTTAGGTATGATGTAAAAACATACAAGCCTAAGAGTTTAATTTAAAGGTTAAGAATTGAATAAATTAGTAAATATTTTTATGGCTTTAGGAGTTTGCCTTTCAATGGAAACATTTGCAGAACCTGTTTTTTCTAATGATTTATTAGCGAAAGCAGAAAGTGGAGATACTTCTGCCCAGTTAGAATTAGCTGAGATTTATCTATATGGTCATGGTGTTGATTCAGATGAAAATCAAGCTGAAATTTGGGCTATTAAATCAGCTGAAAATGGAAATGTAGCAGCAATGTTTTGGTTAGCTGATGGATATGTTACCTATGCTAGATTAATAGAGGATGATGACAAAAACGATTCTTTAGAACATTTCCAAAAAGCTTTTAAGTGGTTTCAGAAAGCTTCAGAAAATGGTCATTCTGAATCAATGGTTGAGTTAGCTGACCTATATACTCGCGCAGATAGCGGAATAGAAGTTAATATTAAGAAAGCTTTAGAACTTCGTGAAAAGGCTGCAAAGTTAGGTAATAAGAAAGCAATGCGAAGTCTTTCCGTTATGTATCGTGATGGTATAGGCATTCCTAAAAATACTGATTTAGCTCAAAGTTGGTGGGATAAGTCTGAAAATTAGTCTTAAGACTTCCTAAAATTAACATAATGGCGGTTACACGAAGCAAAAAACGTAGGAAATTGGCTCAGGCTTTGTATAACTCGTATTATGTTAATTTTAGTAAAAGTTAAGGATTTTTAAGAGTTTAATAAATGAATAGTGTTCATGAAATTATAGCAAAAATACATAATGAATGGGAGATTGAACCTAAGAAAGCTATTCAGAGAGGTATGGAATGTCCCTTTCCTTTGCAGTGTTCATTAAACCTAAAAAGCAAAATTTACTCACAAATACCCCAAGTACTTTTACCAAAAGTATTAGAGGATTTTTATACAGTATCTAATGGTGCAGATCTATTTAAAGATCAAGAATACGGACAATGGGGCTTAAAATTATATTCTATTGAGGAAGTAATTTTTGCTTCAAAAATTTATAAAATTAATCGTAATAATGACGCTCTTCAAAGTGACTTAATTATTGGAGAATTCTATGGAGATTCAGACTTATTGTTAGTTCGATGTGATCCTAATAGTGATGATTACGGCTCTATTTTTGTTGTCTTACCTATAGATCAAAGACAAGATTGGTACATTGTTGCTAATACTTTTCAAGAATTCATTAGTAAATTTTATGAAACTCAGGGTGATAAATTCTGGGAACCTTAAAATTATATGGCGGACATAAGCTCTATTTAACTTATGTTCACCTAAAATTTATTTAATTATCATAAAAATAGTATCATTTTTTGAATTTCATATAACGCGTATTATGTTAATTTTAGAAAATCTATACAGTTCCTATTAATAAAATTTAGATATTTCTAATGGATAAAAACAGTATAATAATTAAAAGAAATTTAAAGAGTGCAATATATGTTTGGTATTTTTTCTTCTAAAAAGCAAAACTCCTTAAAAAACCCTGTTTACTTAGAAAAATTCATAAATAATGCCTACTTAGAATTAAGTAATAGTATTAAATCACCCAATGAGCTTTATCTTTTTTTAATTGAGGAACTTTGTGGAGCATCACAAGGGAACAATGATGGAAAACAACTAGTAGATTTTTCACAATTTCATGAAATTGAATATAGGAATGCATTAAATAAAGAATCTGCAATGGACTTACCTAATAGCCCACTATCAATATTAAATAATAGTGTCAGCCCCCAGTTGATTAAGGAGTTAGGAATAGATGAGGCTGTAAAAATAAGATGTACGCTTATAAAAAGGTTAATAGAGGCAAATCAAAACACATTAAATAGTAGCCGTTTAACTTTTGCAAAAAGCTACATTCAGGTTGGAAGTTCTTATCTTCCAGAAGGTGAAATTCAAGCATGGTTTGATGTCATTAACTCAATACAAGGAGCTAGTAAAAAAACTATCCTAGAACCCGATGATTTAACAAAAATTATTACTCCTTCAAACCATACAGCACAAGGAAAGTACTATGACATGTTCAAAGACCTTGAGGATTATTTAAGTAGCTTATATGAACAGCCATCACATAGTACTTTTATGCCCTTACTTTACGCTCTTCGTATCGCTTATGCTGGCATGTATTCTCAAGGAATATGTTCAAAAGCTGACTTTGATGCTGTTGATCAAGGCTTTTTTAATAGAGTCATTCTAATCGGCCAATCTATTTCTAGAGAAGAGCAAGTCTCTTTTCAAGAATCATCATTAGATAAAGCACTAGAGTGGATCAATAAATATTATATTGTTATAGACAGACAGACTTCTTCACATTTAGTGAATACAGCTAAATCAGGCTTGTAAGATAGTAGTCTATAATTTACATAAGCGCTTATATTTAAGATAAAGTTTTTACTATTTCCTAGCTATAAAAACTAAAATCCATACCTCGATCTTGCTTAGATCGAGGTTTGCTCAGCTACTTTTACTGTTCTATATCGTTTTTTAGTAAAAATATCTAAAATTTCATCATTTAACATAATGGCTGTTATAAAAACTAGCTATGTAATGCAATTCGCATTACAATATCCCCATACATTCAATAAATGGGAAAAAAATAATGGCTACTGTTAACTTCAGGGTTGATGAAGCCCTTAAAGAAAAATCTTATTCAGTTCTTAGAGAACAAGGTATTGCACCTACTGAGTTTTTTACAAATGTCCTTGAATACATTGCAGCGACTGGGAAACTCCCTGTACAAAAAGCTTTACTCTCAGAAGAGGATACCGAGCTATTAGCGATTGTTCGTAAACGTATGAATGATCCTAAAGAAATGTTCGAGGAAATTACTTTAGATGACTTATAAGCTTTTACGTAATAAGGACTTCACAGCTGAATGGGAAAAGCTTCCTAGTGCTATAAGAGATCAATTTAAGAAGAAACTCGCCAAGGTCATAGAGCAGCCACATATTCCCAAGAATATGCTTAGAGGTGATCTCACGGGATGTTATAAAATTAAATTACTAAAGACTGGAGTTCGACTGGTCTATCAAGTCAAAGATGATCAGGTAGTTATCTTGCTCATCACCGTTGGGAAACGAGCTGACAGCATAGTTTATGACGAAGCAAAAAAACGCATTAAAGACTAAAAATGGGAGCTTCAAGCTCCCATTTTTGACCTCGTATAAGGTGTATTATGTTAATTTTTAGTTAATATAAAATTTAGATAGCTTCTGCAACTAATTTTAAAGCTGATTTAATTTTTTGCTTATTCTCATACATTTTTTTGTCAGCTTGTTCTGCTGCAAAATATAGCCCAATACTGGGATGCCTCCTACAAGGCAAGACATCTGATCGAGAAATTTTTTACCAAGCTCAAGCAGTATCGTGCTATTGCCACACGCTATGATAAATTGGCTCAAAACTTTTTATCAGCGATCTACCAGGCTTAATTGATAACACGCCCTAAATATTTCTAGAATATTCTCTTAAAATCTCCTACACCCTAATTTTATCTTCATATATAGTTTTCTCTATCACTTCATTGATCTCTTCATTCGTCCACTTTTGAAACTTAGCCCTACAAATGAATATTGATTGCAAAATAAATTTGTGCTTACCTTTTCTTAGATAAAGATTCTTTACTTTTTTCCATAAGAAACAATTAAATAGCTTACTACTTCTAAATTTATACCAATTAGAAAAAATTTACTGTTAATTAAAACTTAACAAAAGCCTGAGCTTGTAAAATAATCTAAATATCAGTTACTTTATGCTCAGAAAAATATTATTATTGTATTATTAATGTTTAATATTTGTGGTTTGTATGTTTTGGATTCTTATAGCAGTTCTAGTTTTGATTGGTATACTATTAATTATTTCTATAGTGAAGGAACATCTTAAAAATCCTTTCAGATAAATGACTCAATTTTAATCCATTTAACATAATGGGCGTTATACGAAATGTGTTTGTAAGCCCAAAATAGAAATGTCCGGTTTCTCCAAAGTAAAAATGTCCGCTTTTAGAATATGCGCTTTTGCAATTTCCTTAGCGGACGGTTTGATATGTTGGTGTCTATGTCGGATAAAGAACTTAAACGATTGTCGGTCTTGCAAGAAATCTGTGATCAACGTATAACTCAATCCCAGGCTGCTCAGCTACTTCATATCTCAGAACGTCACATCAGACGCTTACTGCAGAAATACAAAGCTCAAGGTCCCGCTGCATTAGCCCATGCCGGTCGTGGCCAAATCAGCAATTCTAAACTTCCTGAAGAACTCAGACTTAAGTGTCTCAATATTGTTTCAGATCAACTTTATGGTTTCGGACCCACTTTAGCGCATGAAAAGCTCACCACCGTGCATGGATTCGATCTTTCAGTAGAAACCCTGCGTTCCTGGATGATTGCAGCCGATTTATGGATCCCTCGCTGCAAGCGCCTGAAACGACCATATCAGCCTCGTTATAACCGAGATTGTTATGGTGAATTGATCCAAATTGATGGCTCACACCATGATTGGTTTGAAGGTCGAGCACCTAAATGCTGTCTGCTAGTATTCATCGATGATGCCACAGGAAAATTGCAGCATTTACGCTTCTGTGCGTCAGAGTCAGCCTTTGACTATATGATTTCGACACGTTTATATATCGAACAGCATGGTAAGCCATTGGCATTTTACAGTGACAAACTGATGTGTGCTGAGAAAACAGGAGGTTTTAACTTGGTAAACTATAGACACTCATC
>NZ_JBQENP010000028.1:0-35188 GCF_052044755.1 Acinetobacter sp. 22512
TTAGCTGCCTAGCATATCCCAAGTGAAAGTCTCCTGCTAATTCAGCACATATCAAAAGACCCGTATTCTTCCTCATAGATTTTTTTGAATAAGGTGCTTTGATCGAAGTCTGTAGCGCCTTGGAAATCTTTTACCAACTCTTTCTTAGTCGTATTTAACATACGAATTTTAATAAGAGGGTTAGATGGTGTCTCTTGACAGAAGTAATAGAGACCACGCCAAGTTGACTCAATTTTTTGGAATTGTTCATTGTGCATGATCTGACTTAATTGACTTGAAATCAGCGCATCAATTTCTGCAATACGTTTATCAATTGATAAGGTCATATTTTCAGAAACTGTAATTGTGCCTGCCATTACTTCTTTAGCAAGCTCACCGATTAAGCTTTTTGCACGCGAATGTTCTTCTTCATTTCGAGCAATACGACTTTCTTCGACAATCGAGTCTAAGAGATTAACCTGTTCATTTTCAACAAGAGGCATTGCTGCAGATTGAGTATTATTCATGATCAGCCTCCGCACTTAATTTACGAATCTGATCTGTATTTTTAAGAACTTCATCAAGTAAGTCTTCTAAACGTTCACTGTTAGAAATTTTGTTTCTTAAGTCAGTTAAACGCTCACGAGCTTCCACAAGTTTCTTTAATGGATCAACCTGTTGAACTACATTTTCTGGACGAAAATCTTCCATTGACTTAAATGTTAAATCAACAGCGATCTTACCGCCCTCTTCTGTCAACGTATTATCTACCTGAAAAGCAGCTCTTGGAGATAATGACTCCATAACTTCATCAATATTATCTAAATCAACATTAATGAATTTTTTATCTTTTAATTTTGTACGCTCAAGCTCAGATGCAGCCGAAAAATCACCCATCACACCCACAACGAATGGTAGTTCTTTCGCTTCTTTTGCATCACCAATTTCGACATCATATGTAAGCTGAACACGTGGAGGTCGAATTCGCTGAAGCTTCTTTTGTACGCTCTCTCTCTTAGCCATAAGATTCTATTCCGGATTATTTAATTAAAGGGTCAAAAGGCGAACTTTTTGATTTATTAACAGTGGCTGCAGGTGCAGCTTTAGGTTTTACTGTAGTCGTCTTTGCTGGGCTTGATACTCGTTTATTTGACGTTCTAGAAGTACTCGCTTTATTACGCGTTACATACTGTTTTTTATAACTTCTTTTTTCGTTATCATCTGAGCTACTTTCTGAACTAGCTTTAAAGCTCGATGGGTCCGGGGCAGGCATGGCAGTATGAATATTTTCAATTAACTGCTTTGCAGGAGGATAAGTCACATCATTGCTTAAATATCTCAGTTCCTGAGTACGCATTTGCTGTAAAGAGTTATTTGCAATGCTCACACCGGATAAAAACAAGACATCTGTTATTAATGAACCGCGTATATTTTGACTTTGCAATTGACTTGCTAAATTCAATGCTTTAACTGGTTGATTGGTCTGATAAAACCGCATAGCAGCTTTAGCTAATAAATCATTTTTTTGAGTTGTATTATCGCTATCACAAACTTGCTTAAAAATATTCAATAGCTCAGGATCATTTTGACCTTCAGCTAAAGGGTTCTTCTTAATACAACTTTTTTTAAGTTTTACAGGCTCTAGTTCTGCTGCTTGAGCATATGATAGACCGATAATGTTTCCAGTCAAAAAAAGTATCAAAATACTTCGTTTCAACACAACTTTCATTCCTCTGTTTTCTTATTTATTCAAGGCTTTACTGAAAAGTTAATATCCTTAAAACATTAAAAAATCAGTCTAAAAACCTTATATTCAAAAAATTTAGACGCAGTTTATCATATAAACAAACATATTTTATATAAAAAACATATCAACTTAAACCAAAAGTAAATAGTTAAGATGCTCATAAAATATAGCTTAATAAAGTTATTCTTATAAAAATATAATATTGTTATTTTTTGTAATTAAAAATAAGTCTTTGAATTTTATAAATTAAATAAAAATTAAAACTAAACAAAAAATTATCATAAATATCACTTAGTTAAGATTTATGAAACATTTTCTTAAAAATATTTTATTTAATTTAAAAGATAAACGAATTAAATGATTGTAAAAGATACATTTCAAATTTATGAAAGTAGAAACTCAACATTAATAAAAATAAAATTGTCAAGACTAATCGGTCTATTTAGTATATTTTTTATTTCACTTTGTGAGAGCAAGTAGAATCAATAAAGCCCATAGATTTGTAAATAAACATCTTTCCTTTAGGGTCAAGCTCTTGCATAACCCAAAACCATATTCGATATCAAGAAAATTAAACTATTTGACTTTATATTTTTAAAGGATATTGCGATTTTTAAGTTTGGAAAGGCTCTTCTATTCAAAAGAGCCTTTTATTTAAGTATAAATTTAGATTTTAGACTTCCAATAATTAGCTTTCTCAGGATTATATCTTGAACTACTATCATCCGAATAAATATTAAATAACAACTCTATTCCAGCCTTATTTCCATTGCGTACAGCCATTTCTGCATATCGTATTGACTCATCTAAATTTTGTTTCATACCTGCACCATTATAATATTTAAGAGCAGTATTATATTGCGCTAACGCATGTCCATGATCAGCCGCACGCTTAAACCAAACAAGTGCTTTAAGTGGATCTTGCTCTACCCCCTCACCTCGCTCATAAGCCAAACCTACATTGTTTTGTGATTCAAGATCTCCCTGTTCAGCAGCTTTTAATATCCATTTAAAAGATGCTTTGATATCCTTTTTAACGCCATCCCCACCATATAATTGAGCAGCAACTACTGTCTGGGATTGTATGAGTCCTAACTCAGCAGATCGAATAAAATATGTAAACGCTTTTGCTCTATCCTGTTTTACATTTAAACCTTTGTAATATGCCAGCCCAACATTGTGAATTGCGGAAGGGTTTCCTTTTTTAGCTCCTTCTTCAAACCACATTAAAGCTTTTTGATCATCCTTTTTTACAACTTGATTGCCATTTCGATAAATCATTCCTAATTGAAGCATGGCATTTGAGGAGCCTAATTGTGCAGATTTCTCAAATAGTTCTAATGCTTTCTTTTGATCAAATTTTTCACCTTCGCCTGTGGCATACATAGATGCCAATACAAAAATAGCCTCAGCATCATTTGCTTTTGCAGCCTTTTCTAGCTCATGTTTAGACTTATATTCAGACAAATCTTTATAATCTTTAGTCAAACCTCCGTGAGTGTATTCTTCTTTCTGTTGACTGCATGCAGATGTGACTAATATTAAGGTAATGACAAACAATCTAAGCTTCATTAAACAACCTTTTACTTCAAAAATTTTTCTTATCAAAATAATCTTCTGGATAAGGATCATTACCTTTTAAATTTTTTCTATATTTCATTACACTAATCTGAACACCATCATCAGTTAAAAATCATTATAGAAATCCTGTTCTTTTGGATATTCAAATCCTAGCTTTTCAAATATTTGCTCCGATAATGCTCCAAAATTTTCATACGATTTGCTATAACCAAAATAATTAACAAAACCAGAAATTGCTACAGTAACAAATAAAGTAATGCCAACAATCTCTAGAAAATATAAAATAGTATTCACAGAATAAGAAAAATTAAAAATAAAATAAAATAAAATAAAATAAAAATTAAGAGAAAACCCCATGACAACAATGTAAAATAATAAGTTTGCTTAAAAATGGCTTTATAACCCATTTTTACTGAACGCCCCATCTCATGAATCATATACAATAAGCCTGATTTAGGGTCGATAATTGCATAGACCTGATAACGTCCATCTACAGGTTTTTCGCTAATTACGGCAATCAACTCATCATTTTCTTCAAAACGTGCTGTCGTAAATTGACCTACTAATGGATACTTATCTATTTCACCTATAAAAGTTATACCATCCTTAGCTTTAGCGGCCATTACTAATATAGGTGCACTGGTAAGCAGCGAACTACTTTCCGCGAGTACACCTGCAAAAGCAGTACCAGCCGCAATTCCACCAATATTCTGTTTAACTGGAATTTTAGACTTTGCTTTTTCTAAAGAATGTATTGGACCTTTAACTAACTTAAGGTTTAATTTATATTCCACTACTTATTCGCTTGTTGTATTCTTACTAAAATAATCTTCTGGGTATGGATCTAGGCCTTTTAAATTTTTTCGATACTTCATTACACTAATCTGAACACCATCATCAGTTAAAAAATCATTATAGAAATCCTGTTCTTTAGGATTTTCAAAACCCAATTTTTCAAATATTTGCTCTGATAACATTCCAAAATTTTCATAACTTTTACGATAACCAAAGTAATTCACAAAAGCCATCATTCCTATGCACATGAGTAAGCTTATAAAGATCCAAGATAATAAAGAGAAAAAAGAATTCCAAGAGTAATTGAAATCAAAAATATAGAAAAGCAAGAACATTATTGACACCCCACCTCCACAAATAATAGTAAAATAATAGGTTTGCATAATAATAGCTTTATAGCCTTTTTTTACCGATCGCCCCATTTGATAAATCATATACAATAGACCTGATTTGGGATCGACTATTGCATAAACTTGGTAGCGTCCATCCACGGGACTATTATTAATTACAGCTATCAATTCGTCATTTTCTTTAAAACGAACCGTCGTAAATTGTCCTAATAAAGAATGTTTCTCTATTTCCCCCGTAAAGGTGATGCCATCTTTAGCTTTACCTGCTATTACTAGTATAGGAGCACTGGTCAGCAACGAACTACTTTCAGCTAGCACACCTGCAAAAGCAGTCCCAGCTGCAATTCCATCAATACTCTGATTTACGGGAATTTTAGACTTTGCTTTTTCTAAAGAATGTATCGGACCTTTAACCAACTTAAGATTTAATTTTAAATTTTCCATTTAGACACTCACCACAGCATTATTAAACTCTTTTTCTTCTTCTTTAACATCTTTAAAAGCATCTTCACCATTTTCCTTTTTTAGCTTGAATGCACATTTTTGACACCAATCTTGCATGGCATTATCTAGGACATAATTCTTTAAATAAATCTCTAAGGCGACAAGTGCTATCCCCAATACACTTAGGGTTGCAGCAGCTTCTATCGCCCTAATACCTAATAATGCACGGCCAATTACATATTTTTCAACATTATAATACAGTGATGTGTTTTTCATGAGTGGAAGATTCAAGAAAGCACTAATTCCTACAACTAAAGTCGCAAAAGAGTTAATTGTTTTGGCAGTATTCAGTGCTCTTGCATATGGATTACTTTCATTCCACGACTTATAGGCACTTTTCCCATCAATTATTAAAGAAAATATAGCACCCGCGATCGCGAAATATGCCCCACACTTAGCAATATACGCGGCACGCTCTGCAAAAGAAAACTTTTCCATTGAGCTACTGCCCACTTCTAAAATAGCAGCTGTTGTTGCCATCATGCCTGACATATATGACAAAGTATTATCTACGGATGGATCAATATTAAACTTAGAAATCTGTGTTCCTAAGTTAATCAGTTCAAATATTGCAACCACACCAGATACACGCAAACCTGCACTTGGTGAACTATTTGCAATAATCCGATCAATTTGTTTGGCTGCTTTACTTGGGTTGGTTGCGGATGAAGAATACTTTTTCCAGTTGTTCTGCACCATTTCAGGTGTCAACTTAATCCGACCCGTTAAAGTTTGAACTGGAATAAGATAATATAGAGAGTTTTTTGCAACATGCTCAACCAATGCCCCACTATGAGCAAAAGTATAAAACGTTAAGCGTCCAAGTTTTTTTGCAAATTCTGAACTTGGCGTATATTTCATACTCCACTTCACTGCAGTTTGGGTCAGTTCAGACATCCAGTAAAACGTTTTTAATAGGCTAAATTTTTGCCCATGTAACATATAACCGTTATTGGTTTTATCTGCTGCCCATTCTTGCCAAGCTTTATCTGCCGCAACAAATGCTGCAATCGCAGTTTTAGCTGCATTTTGTCCATCATCCCAAGAAATATCGATAATACTTGGTGCCGCTGCATTATATTTATTTTTTAAACTTTCTTGGTTATAACAAATTGCCCTCATATAAATATTTTCTTTGGCAATTTTTTCTACGCCTAACCAAGTTTCAAGTAATGCTTGTCCACTCTGCACCCCACTCATCCCATTAATCATATCCATCGCATGAACATAAAAAATATTTCCATATGGAACTTGCACTTGATCATCATAAGCATGAAGGGCATTTATTACAGCTTTAGACAATAACCATTTAATATGGTCATCTCCTATAGCTCTTGCTCCAGCTAAACACTCTTGAATTAATGCGTTAATTTTTTTATCAAAATTTGATTTAGCCACCATATCTAAATTTGGCTTATATTTTTGAATCCAAATCTGCTCTCCGTCCCTCCTACTTAATTTACCCATATCTTCAGTATAGACACCTTTATTTGCTCTTTGTTTCTCTTGAGCCTCCTTTAATAGCCTCTCTTGTTCTTCTTTTGATTTTCTTTTATATATTTTTTCTAACTCATAATTAATATCATCAGCATCTGTTAAATTTTTTGGTAACTCATTCCCTAGCCCCATTAATACTATACTTTTAGTTGCCTGTGCACTAAATTGGCTGCGTTCATTTAACAATTTATTTTCTAAACAGATTTTAATACTATCAATACATTGAGAACTATGTAAACGGTGCTCGTTTGTAAAATCTCCTTCTTTTTTTGCTAAAAAATCCATTACTTTTTTAAATTCTGAATTGCGCAATGTATTTAATTTTCTTGTAATTCCTACAGGATCATATAAAGCCATACAGGCAAGCGATTTAGGCTCATCTTTAAACTTGTTTAATGTCGCATCGATACGGTTTTTACCAAAACTGTTTAGATTATAAACCGTAGTTTTAAATTGGCTTGCAGCAATACAATGTTCTTGCGCACTTCCACCATTAATTAAAATTTTCTGCCACTTTCCTTCTGTTACAAACTTATCGGCATTTTTTTCATATTCAGATATTTTGGCCTTACTCATAGGCACATGCGTATGAATAATATATGCAATCTTCGCCTCATCTTTAGGGTTACTTTCTACAGCTATCACAGATGAATTAAAACTATGACCTGCTCCTTTACATGCGAACTCTGGAACACTTTTAGGTGCTTCTTTACCCACAGGAAAATAAGACAAATGTCCATTTGGAGTAACTTTATATCCAGCCCACTCCAAAGCTCCAGATGTTCTTTTTACTAAGCGATAGATATAACCAGTATTAATCATCTCAACTGCATATTTGAGATGGCTTAACTGAATATCTTTGACATTTTTACCCAAGGTTGCAGGTAAAGCAGGTGGATTATCTTTAACAACGGTGTATCGTAAAGGTAAAATATTGAAGCCCTTTTTACGACAAAAATTTGAACACTCTTTCTGGGCCTGCCCAGCACTACTATTTTGCATGTTTGCAGCAGTTGACTGTTTCGCTGATTTTGCAATTTCACTTTCTTCAATCTTCTTATTAATATTTTTAGCAACTGTTGGGTTGCGCATATCGCCCACTGCTTTGGTTTTTCCCATAACAGGAATTTGACTCTGCTTCTGTTTTTGCTGAGCAATAGTCTCATTAAATAAATTATTTGATTTTGACTTGCCCAATATCATTTTTTGATTTTCTGACATCTTTTTATCCATTCAATTCTTTAGCTATCTGCTCATATAAGTCTTTCGTTACATAATCCATAGCGTCTGTAAAAGACATTTTATTCATTACACAATGGTCGTAGAGCACATTGGTTACCATAGGATGCTGTATAAAATTTTTATGTATAATTTGGCTGTAAAGACCATATGTAACTAAATCTAAATAATTTTGAAGACCATAATCGTAGTAAGCCTCTTTAAGATTTTGATGGATTTCAACTGGATGAATTTTTATTAGATCAACTTGTTCAAATTCATTTAATTGTTGAAATACATTATTAGCAATTTCAATTAAATCCAATTCTATAGATTGCTCAAGGTTCACTTTTGTTAGATTCAAGATTGATCGCGACTCATCGTAAGACTTAAAGCTAAATAGACCTTTTGGATGCAAAAAATGCCATTCTTTAAAGCCATTTAATAAGCCACCTACATATTCTGTTTTAAAAATCTCATCCAAGTAGATCATGACTCTAGGATCATACCAACGGAAAAGAATTTTTTTACCTTGATCAGAAATCACTAATTTAGTTTTTATCTGATCTCGCAATTCCTCAAGTGAGCGTGTCTTCGCCACGCCATACCCATGAACAAAATAGCAATCATTCGTAATATTTTTGTTTCTCGATAGATTTTGCAATAAATCTTCTTTGACTTGCTCAAATACTTTTTTATCATCAATACAAATAAAAAAGAGGTTGGACTTTGCAATTTCTTTTTTATGCGCTAAAGGAATATATGTAATATTTTTGTTTGATAAATTATCTATTACACCGTTAAAAATAGAATCATTCAGTGTAGTATCTAATAAAAAAATGATCTTGCCATATTCATTCAGAATTTGGATGCACTGTTCTTCAACTTTAGAAGTTATATCTTTTAAATCATTATTTTGAGTTGTATTAAAAATTGACAAACTCATGATAAATCTACCTTAGCCGAACCATTTTGAGCAGCTTGAGTTTGCTTAGCCGAACAGTCTGGTAAATCTAATGCAGGTGAATTTATTGATGATCCCCCCATAAACAAATGCTGTCCTGCTTTCACCTCAAGCTTACCGCCCGTAACAGGGAAAATACCTGAACCATTCAACTTAACTTGAGATCCGTTTGCTGTCAGATTAATCTCAGTTGGGCTAGTAATATAAACTGTGTCTTCGGTTGAAGTAATCTGTACGCCTTTTCGAGCAATCACATCTAAAGCATCACCTTGCGCCTGAATTTCTACTTTGCCTTGGCCAGCAAAAAGTCGAGCACCCTCCTGAGCGGCAAATAGACTAATCTTTTGGCTCGCATGACTCACTATATTCTTTTGCGTACTAATATTAATGCTATCTCCAGCACTTTGAGTGAGCTGACCATTTGCACTGAGGTGTATATCTTCATTACTACTTACAGCAATACTTTTTGGAGATGCTAGCAGCATCACTGCTGATTGAAACTCAGCAGCCTTTTTAGGGTCTTCTTGTTTAAGAACTTCTAAAAAAGTCTGAATATTCTCAAGCATATCTAAGGGGTCAGTTTGCTGATTTTTAGCTACTTCACTAAGTGCCTTAGCATTATTGAGACCGCCTTCGATTTGCTGTTTAGCCTCATTTGCATCAAGGTGTCCGCCTTGAGCCTGATCCTGTTTGTGAGTACTAACGAGTAAGCCACTACCAGCTCGAACCGCGCCCCACTGATCTGTTCTAAGTTCAAACCCTTCTCCACGACCTTCACTCTCTGCCTTGTCTTTTGGATGGCTTAAGTTACCTAAGTTTAGTTGGCTGGCCGCATGACTACTTTGGAGCTGGGCACTGATTTGTCCTGTGGTGTCATCAAAGCGTAGCTGGTTAAAGCCCTTACCGTCGACTTCTTCTGAGCGGATGCCGCTGAGTTTTTTAGTGTCGGGTAACTGGCCTTTTTGGTCGAATTGCGTTGGGTGACGTTCAGCCTCATGAATACGACCCACCACAAATGGACGGTCAATGTTGCCATCAAAGAAGTCAATCACCACGATCTCGCCCACGCGAGGCAAGAAACGTGCGCCATAACCCTCACCTGCCCACGGGGTCAGCACATCAACCCAAGCTGAGTCAGTGTCATTGTCATTACTGCCTGCTCCACCATCATGGCTGTGGTCATCTGTTCGGGTAAACAGGAAGCGGACTTTTATGCGTCCCCACTGGTCAACATGAATACTTTCACCCTCTAATCCAACCACTCTAGCGCGCTGCGGGTAAGCGGCTGGTCGATGTTCAAACGGGTTATACTCAGGAACAGTTTTAATATTTCTACGCGATAAGATGAGCTCATTACCCTGACGCTCGGTTTGATCATTTAACTCGGATTGATCTTTTTGCCATTGGCTTTGGCTAAAAAGTTGATTGATTTGCTGTTGTAAATCTTTGGGCAAATTATTTTGTAAATAGAAGCTTTTACCAATAATCAGAAATTCTTTGTCTGATCCGCTATGGGTATCTATTTCAGGATGTTCATCCAATTCAAACCAATAGCCAACTTGCGTATCACGTACCGTAGTTTGTGCACGGAAATATTTTGATTGAGACGCATAATAATCAGATAGATTATTGTTGAGTTTTTCTAGCTGCTGGTGACCCGATGCAGTGGCTTGGTCTTCACCCTTTAAATCTTGCATCCAAGCAGGGCTGACATGCCATGCCTGCTCTAGACTTAAACTCGCATTATCCTGATTAGCACTATGACTATGCTTTGACTGAACACTGCCTATGCCTTCTTCTTGACTTAAAGCATCAGCCTGCCAGCGTTGTACATGCACGGCTGTAGATTGCAAGCTTCGAGTTTGCACAAGACTCGTCATACTGTCTTGTTGTTCAACTGCGCTACTGCGGTGATAACGGATATTTCTTCGGTCTAATGCTAAATATGATTCATTATTATCAATTAAACGTAATTTTTGCGGTTGAATCTCAACTGAGCTATCAGTGGCAAACAACTGAGCTTCATCAATTAACCAGTTAATGCCTTCACTACGCCAAAGTCGGGTTAAAAATTCATAATCCGTTTCATTACATTGCATGATAAAAGGTCGAACATCGTATTCTTCGGTTAGACCTTTTAAATCCAATGTTAAACCAGAAGCAAACAACGGGCTTTTGTTCTGCCATTCTGTAAATAGAATTTCAGTAATGTCCCGTACACTTTTATTCATAAATACACGGCTATTTCGGCGTTTATGCCATAGCGCGGTCGAGTCTTGTAACCTCAATTTATACAATGTTAATGAACCATCACTCTGCCCCTGACTGGCTTCTGTAATAATTCCTGTAGTTCTAAATAGCTGCCCCTGATCAGTTACTTGATCGACTGCAACCTGACAACCAATAAATTGTTTTAATGAAATATGGGCATTGGTAGAAAGACAAAATAAATCGGCAGTCAGTCCTTCATTTAGCTGATGCTGTCCTTCAATGCTTTGTAAAAAGACTTGAGTATTCAACGATGGATTAGAAAACTGAACATGAAGCACGCGTTTTTGCGAGCTGATACCCAAATCTTCTAGAATTCTATGTATATGAGATAACATCTTTTTTATGAAAACTTTGTCAGGATTGGCATTATTTTATAAAATACAGAAACATCTGTCTATTTTGTAAAGGAAAACTTAACCATATGAATACACGAATAAAGCTATCTTTTAGTCGTAGATAATTTATTTTAATAAAGAGAGTAATTAGAATACATTACTTATCTAAAACCCCATTAAATAATGTTTTTTTTACTTATATATTTTAATTTTTATTCTTCTGTTTCAAACTGCCAGTAAACCTCTCCCCAGTCTTGTTTTTTAATTTCTGGAAGAATCTCTCCAGCATTAAAATATTGTCGAGAATTATTACTAGCTACTGTAAACCAATAACCCGATTGAGGAGCCTTCTCACCTGCTAAATCTTTATACCATTTCTTTAAAAATTTATGTAAATGCTTCAGAGAAACCTTATTATCTTGGCTTACAAAAGCATTTGAAAGCTCAAAGTAAGGCTGGGGAAAAAGAACATCAGAACAGTCAAAACGATTATCATCAGAAAAAGCTAAAAATTCTTCAACGATCCAGTATTACCTCCATTTTCTTGATTCTCTCCATCTACTAATTTGGCAACACTCATTAATAAGTCATTTCTTTTTAATAAATAACAAAGGCTAATTAACCAAATATATAAGCATTAATCATCAAGTAACTCTAAATCAAAGACACTAAAATTTGGATCTTTATAATAAGTTCTTTGCTTTTCAGACAAAATATTAAATAAATTTATGATACTCTCAAAATCTACACGTAAGTGATCAATAGATCTTCCAGCAGTATAATCTAGTATAAATAGATCAAATTGATATCTTGCAGCTATAGAATAAGAATCTATCCATCCCGCTTCAATATCTTCATCACTATTAGATTCACCTAAAAAGTCTCGAATAGCATTTATTAAAGCAGCTCTGGTAGAGAGATAATACTTTTCATCCATTTTTTGTCTTTGCTGATTAATAAACATCATTTCAACCTTACATTTAATAAATTTCAAAAATTAAATTTTAAAAACTTAATATATGTAAGTTTCATTAATTTCCTATATTTATTCCTAGCTCAAAACTATTTTGATCATTTACTATATTTTAGAACTAACTTTTGTAGATAAGAATGCCCTATTGGGCATTCAATTAATTCTCACCATCCCAATACCAATATACCTCACCCCAGTCCATTTCAATAAGTGTGGGAAGAACTTCATCCTGAACAAAATACCGGCGTAAACTTGGCTGTGCAGGTGTTTGCCAATAACCAGTTCTTGTACATTTCTCCCCCCCTCTTAATTTTATTTGTATTACATCATCATTCAATGCTTTTATTTTTGTTTGATTACGAGCCCACAGTACAATATCCTTAGGGTAAAATAGATGTTTATATAAAGAACTATCATCTAAATCAAGTAAATAAACTAATGCAGCTGCTTCAAATGCCCAATAACCTACATAGGAACTTTTATTTTCTAAATCCAAGTGACTATTATACCAAATTTCATTTCTATTCATTTGATACCAATTTGATAAGTATTCATCCAAAAGCTCGACTGAATGTTTTTTATCACTTTTTACTAAAACATTGTCAACCACATCACATAATTTAGCATAACTTAAGGAAAACAAATTTCCTTCATTTATAGTTGGATGAGTAGAATCATTTAACTTAAAAAATTTATTAATAATTTCATCTTCGCCTGTATGACTATCTCCCTCACCATTAACTAAAGAATGAATACGGAGAAAAAGATCATTGCGATGTAGTAAAAAAGCAAGGCTTAATATATTTAAAGTTTCATTTTGGCTAGTAATAACAGAAGGTTTTTCTGATTTATGAAAAAGAGCCAATGCTTCTGATTGCTTTTCATAACCATCGATAACTTTTTCAAATATGGGGATAAGTTCTTGTATAGAATGTCCAGCAGTATATGTAAGATACAATAAAGAAGTATATATATCTGTAATTGCAGTCCAACGACTTGCTTCACCACAATGATATTGATCATCTTCAAATGCATCACTTTCTAGATATAGAGGAATTCCTTCCTCATTGTATTCTTTAGTTTTTAAATAATAATCTTCAGTTAAAAATTGCTGCCTACGCTGTTCTGTAAAATTTGACACGTTTCATTCCTCATATCTGACAAGTCAACTTTACTTAGTATGACCATTCTTAATGTTCGCTCGAGTAACTCGATTGTTTAAAGCCTCATCTATTT
Source organism: Acinetobacter sp. 22512 (assembly GCF_052044755.1). Lineage (NCBI taxonomy): Bacteria > Pseudomonadati > Pseudomonadota > Gammaproteobacteria > Moraxellales > Moraxellaceae > Acinetobacter > Acinetobacter sp. 22512. The sequence goes on from NZ_JBQENP010000028.1 coordinate 13,451, forward strand.
TAGCTGCCCCCCAAAAGTTTGATGGAGTATGTTCATTTAAATGTTCACTATGATCAACTGGCTGATTATCTTGAATAGATATAGCTAAAACATTTAAGTGTTCTACAGTTTCAGGGTGAGCGTAATTAAAATAAAGTAAATGACGTGAAAATCCTGCAATTTCAACATTTCTTAACGAAGTTTCTCTTAATCTTTTTTTAACCCATTCATCACTCATCTGTTGATTGATTAAAAACTTTTTCTTTGGTATTAATTTCTTTTCAGCTCTTTTTTCTTTTTTAGCACTAGCTCTTTCTATATGCCTTTCTCTCGTATCCTGTTGTTTATCCAAATCATTTAATAGAGAACCTGGTCCTGTACCTTTCCCCATGCTTAAACTAGCTTTGGCTTCTATAATCGCGTAACTCTTAGTATTCATAATACCAATATTTTTTTTATCAGATTTCCATATCGCATCAATACCTTGATCATGAATACCTATGTGTAATTTCGTCATAGGGCGTTGTAATTTGGGAGTCAGTTGCTGCCCAGAATCATGAACTGCCGGAATTGCCAACTTGTTAGCAACCCAATAGTCTGCCATATGTTCACCAACACCTCCAACTTCAAGATTTGATAAAACTTTTGAAATATCAACTTTTGATAAAGTCTTACCCTTGTTACCATGACCATTTCCATTTTGACCAGTTTTACCGTCATAAGTTGTTCCATGGGCAGAATTATTTTGATGACCTTTGCCACCACCTACATGCCGTTTATCCGCTGACGATTTAGGAATTTTTGTCTTCCAATGTAAAACTTTTCTTGCGAGTAATTGCACCAAGGATGAAATAGATGCTTCTAAAAAATTAAATGTAATTTCGATACTTTGGTTAATCCAATATTTTGCCCATCTATTGCCTATATTTTTATTAGATGCATTTAAAGCTTCACGTTTACCGCTTCTAATCAACTCTCTTATTTTTGTATCACTGATTATTTCACTCAACCATTGTTCAGGATTCCCATATATTTTACAATGTGTCATGATAAAACGTATTAATTCAAACAATATTTCTGGTTTTCTGTTTACAATTCTTAATCCTGCTTTTAACCCATCTCCTGGTCCTGGTATAAATCCAATCACACATAAAATAACTTCAAAATAATTATCATCAGACTTTTCTTGATATAAATTATATGAGGCTCTTGCTAAATCAGCCACATCAAGTGCAACTCCAGCTGGAGAAAAACCAATAGCAATTGCTTGAGTAATAAGTGCTACATCATCTTTATTTAAATCAACCATATACCACCTATTTTAATTTTCAACATCCCAATTTTTTAATAATTCATCAAGCTCTATTTCATCTTGATCTGTAAAGTTTTCTAAAATGCTTTCTTCTAAAACTTCAATTTCAACTTTTCTTTGATCTTCACCATACCAGACTGTATAAGATTCATTTGTTGGTACATTTGGAATTTTTGCGAACCCTTTATCATCTAAATTTCCTTTAAATTCTTGACCACTTTCAAATACAACTAAATACGGAGCTCCTTTCATCGGTTCTAACGTAGGCCAATGATAATTTAATTCCAAGAAACTTTTTAACTCACCGAGTGGCGGTAAATTGTATGGAACTTTTTCCCCTGATTGGAACAAATGCTGCCCAGCCTTCACCTCAAACTTACCACCCGTAACTGGGAAAATTCCCGAGCCATTAATCTTGATTTGAGATCCGCCCGCTGTGATCACAATTTCTTTAGAAGCACTAATTTCAATTTTGTCTTCTGTTGAAATAATCTGCACAGCTTTACGGGCAATTAAATCTGCACCATCACCTTGTGCTTGTATTTCGACTTTGCCTTTGCCTGCATAGAGTCTTGTCCCTTCTTGAGCCGCAAAAAGGCTAATTTTATTTTGGGCGTGTGCAATCAGGTTCTTTTGCGTAGTCAGGTTAATGCTATCACCAGCAGTTTGACTTAACTGACCATCTGCGCTGAGGTGAATGTCCTCGTTACTAGCTAAAGCGATACTGTTAGTTGCCGTTAATATCATCAAAGCTTGCTTAAAAGCAGCAGCTTTGTCTTGATCTTTTTCTTCAATTTGCTCTATGAACGTTTTTAGATTCTCAAGCATTTCCAATGGATCAGTTTGCTGATTTTTGGCAACTTCGCTGAGTGCCTTGGCATTGTTAAGGCCGCCTTCGATTTGTTGCTTGGCCTCATTTGCATCGAGGTGTACGCCTTGAGCTTGGTCCTGTTTGTGAGTACTAATGAGTAAGCCACTGCCAGCTCTTACCGCACCCCACTGGTCTGTTCTTAGCTCAAAACCTTCACCACGGCCATCACTTTCCGCTTTATCTTTTGGATGGCTTAAATTACCCAAGTTAAGTTGGCTGGCCGCATGGCTACTCTGTAGCTGGGCACTGATTTGCCCTGTGGTGTCATCAAAGCGTAGCTGGTTAAAGCCTTTACCGTCGACTTCTTCTGAGCGGATGCCGCTAAGTTTTTTAGTATCAGGTAATTGGCCTTTCTGATCAAACTGGGTTGGGTGGCGTTCGGCTTCGTGGATGCGTCCCACCACAAATGGGCGGTCAACATTGCCGTCAAAGAAGTCGATGACAACAATCTCACCAACACGTGGCAAGAAGCGTGCGCCATAACCCGCACCTGCCCATGGGGTCAGCACATCCACCCAAGCGGAGTCGGTGTCATTGTCGTTACTTCCCGCTCCACCGTCATGACTATGGTCGTCAGTTCGGGTAAACAAGAAACGGACTTTAATGCGTCCCCACTGGTCGACATGGATGCTTTCGCCTTCTAGCCCCACCACTCTAGCGCGCTGCGGGTGAGCGGCTGGTCGGTGCTCTAGTGGGTTATATTCAGGCACAGCTTTAATATTGCGACGAACCACGTTCAGCTCAGCATAGTGGCGCTGCTCAGGGTTTTGGCTATCGAGTTGGGCTGCCTTGAGCTTGTCTTTTGGTAATAAACGCTCAAGTTGCTGTTGTAATTCTTTCGGTAAATTATTCTGGTTGTAGTAGTGCTTGCTTAAGATTAAAAATTCTTTATCGGCACTGTCATGTTGGTCGAGTTCAGGATGGTCATTCAGCTCAAACCAGTAACCGACCTGTGCATCACGGACGTTACCTGAAACCGTAAACTGTTTCGAACTTAGGTAATGATAAGCATTGATGTGCTGGTTCAGCTGTTCAATCTGGTTATTGCCTGAAGCTGTAGCTTGGTCTTTACCATTTAAGTCCTGCATCCACGCGGGGCTGACATGCCATGCATCTTCAAGGTTTAAGCTGGCATTGTCATAGTGTTCGCTGTGCTTTTGTGTGCCTTGTACGCTGCCACTGCCTTCTTCTTGTTGCAGCGCATCGGCTTGCCAACGTTGAATATGAACAGACGTTGGCTGCAAGCTTCGCTCTGCCTTGACTTGAGTAATGGTATCAAACTGTTCTGTCGCACTGCTGCGTTGGTAGCGGAGACTACGACGTTCAAGTGCCTGATAGTTTTGGTTATCATCAATTAAACGTAACATTTGTGGCTGAATGGAAGCATTCGGATCCACTACTAAAAGCTGTGATTCATCGACCAACCAGTTAATGCCTTCACTACGCCACAAACGGGTTAAAAAGTCATAATCGCTTTCATTTGACTGCATCACAAATGGACGCACATCGTAGTCTTTGGTTAAGCCAGATGTGTCGAGTGTTAAGCTTGCGGCAAATAACGGGCTTTTACCCTGCCATTCTTTAAACAGAATTTCGCTAATATCTCGCACGCTTTTGTTCATAAACACGCGGCTATTACGGCGTTTATGCCAGAGTGCAGTTGGGTCTTTTAAGGTTAAGTTATAAATGGTGAGTGAGCCGTCACTTTGCCCTTGGCTCGCTTCAGTAATAATGCCCGTGGTTCTAAAAAACTGCCCCATGTCAGTGACTTGATCGACGGCAACCTGACAGCCAATAAATTGTTTTAATGCAATATGTGCATTGGTCAATAGACACAGTAACTCAGCAACGCTACCTTGGTTGAGGGTATGTTCGCCCTCGATGCGTTGCAAGAAGACTTGATTGTTTAATGATGCGTTGGAAAATTGCACATGAAGAACGCGGTTCTGTGCGACCAACCCTAAACTATCTAAAATTTGAAATATTTTATGGGACATCATTATTATAAAAACTGAGTCATAATCATCGATATTTTATAAAAAACAGACAGAATTGTCTATTTATATAAAATAGCTTATCTTCCCTTAACTTACATACTTTTTAGTTTATCTAAAAGAAAGATAAGGTATTAAAGGAGAAAAATCATGTCTAATCAAATGGATCAGGCCATTCAAAGTGTAATTGACTTACATGTTTTAATAGAGAACGTATTTACAGGAAAAAATGCAGAGCAAAGCCTGAGTCCGCTTTTAGATAGCTTTGATCAAAATTTTAAGATGGTCACCGTTCAAGGGCACAGCATTGGTTTCGCAGAAGTGAATAGTTTATTTAGTCAGAATATCGGAAAAAAACCTTCTTTAAAAATCAACATTATTAAGAATACAGCTTTATACGAATTTGAAAATTATTGCTGGGTGCAATACCAAGAACATCAGCAAACCGATGAAACCGAGACAGTACGTACCTCTACGGCCTGCATTAGAGTAGAAGATAAAAAATGTTCTTGGGTGTATTTACATGAAACTTTAGTTCCCTCGTCTTAAGTCATCTAGAGCACCTTAAAGATGGCACTTATTTTGCTTAACAATATTACGTTTTATGAAAATCGTAATACTGATCAAAATGGGGAGCTCTCGATATGGGTTATGTTGCAAAGGAATTTACGCGAAAGAACAAGCTGATTCTCAGTATTTGTTCTTTCGTTATTCCAATATGTCTTTGGTGCGCAATCAGTTACTTACCTTTTGTTTGGCATCCTCAAGTACAAATCACAAGTTCAGGCAGTGTTTCTTACTTACAAGTAGGAAGTCGCATTGATAAAAATGTGTTCTATCTCGAAGCACAAAATGCAGTCAATCGAAATTCTGCACCACCACAAGGTATTTTAGTCAATCCGATTTATTTACCCGCTCCTCATGAAGTCGCTCAAGCTTTGGTCACCGCCTTTACCACACCACCAGAACAACCTGATTCACCGTGGTTTCATCAAAGTTTATGGCACAGTATTAAACTGGTTTTTTCAGCTTTTTTTATCTCTTCATTGATTGGAATTCCAATCGGTATTTTGTGTGGTTTTTCTAAGCGTATATCACTGTTAACAGAGCCTTTTGTCGAGTTTTTCCGTTACTTGCCCGCACCTGCATTTGGCGCGCTTGCAGTAGCAATTTTAGGAATTAATGATGCGCCTAAAATTGCCATTATTGTGATTGGTACGCTATTTCAGCAAATTCTAATTATTGCCAATACCACCCGAATGGTAGATCGAAGCTTAATTGAAGCTGGCTATACGCTTGGTACCAATAAGCTCAAAAGTTTATTTCACGTGGTGATTCCTGCGGCCTTACCTGATATTTACCGGGACTTACGTGTGCTATTGGGCTGGGCTTGGACCTATTTAATTGTTTCGGAGTTGATTGGTACGACCTCGGGTATTACATGGTTTATTACCCAACAGGCACGCTATCAAAACTTTGACAATGTCTATGCAGCTATTTTGATTATTGGTGTGATTGGTCTGGTCTGTGATTGGTTATTAATGAAGCTAGGTGAGCGGATGTTTACTTGGAAAGTAGGAGCAAAATAATGAACGATTCAACATTTAACGCGCATGAATACTTTCAAAAAATTTATGAACGTCCTGTTATTTTAGAAGCTAAACAACTGAGCCAAGTCTTTAAGCATGGTCAAAGCGAACGTACCGTTTTAAATAAGCTCGATTTAAAAATTCATAAAAGAGAATTTATTTGTGTGATTGGCCCTTCTGGCTGCGGTAAGTCAACACTGAGCCGTGTTATCGCAGGTTTAGACCCATACCATAGTGGTGAAGTTTTAGTAGACGGCGAATGCATTACGGGTCCATGTCCTGAACGCGGCATGGTGTTTCAGGGCTATACCCTTTTTCCTTGGAAAACTGTAAAAGAAAACGTGATGTTTGGTCCGCAAATGCGCGGCGCTAGTCAAATGACAGCCGAAGCTCAAGCACGTGAATGGATCAATATTATTGGTTTGGAAAAGTATGAAAATCAGTATCCACACCAACTTTCTGGTGGCATGAAACAGCGTGTTGCGATTGCTAGAGCTTTAGTTAATCAACCTAAAATCTTACTCATGGATGAACCTTTTGGTGCGCTCGACCCACATACTCGCCAAAAAATGCAAAAGCACTTGATGGATTTATGGCAAAACATTGATATCACCATTATTTTTGTCACCCATGACATGGATGAAGCTATTTTACTGGCAGACCGAATTGTGGCACTCAAAGCCAATCCCGGTGAAATTAAAGAAATTATTGAAGTTAATTTGCCGCGTCCACGCTCACTCGACTTGATGAGCACACCTGAGTTTAAACAGCTCCGCTCATGGGTAGATTATTTAGTTCACGCTGAAGAAGATGAGCTTGACCCTGCCTTACAAGACTTACCGAAAATACCGCGTATGACTCAGGTTAGTACAGAAAAATAAGTCAGACATTAAAAAGCCCAAGTTGAACTTGGGCTTTTTAATTTATGGGGTTTATTTAAGTTGTTCTATGAGTGTTGGATAAATCAGCCCATCTACATTTTGTTCGGTTTTATAAATACCGTTTTCGACGTTAAATTTATTGACGTGATAGCTAGAGCCATAAATCGAGTCAAAGCCTTGAGATTTAGCAAATACTTTTTTATTGGCACTGATATCTAATAAATGCGTACCGCTGACCATCAACTCATATTGTTTTGGGTCGACGCCTGAACGGTTTGCCATAATTTTAACCGCATCGGCATGAGTTGCAGGGTCATTAATATATTTAACTGTTTTATCCCACACCTGAATGACTTTTTTCCATTCCTCTTGATGAGCTGTTAAATGGCTCATGTTGACTGTTAATGTGTCGTAAATTAAACCTGGCTTGTCTTTAGATGTGTAGATAATTTTAGAGCCTGCCACTGCTTTTAATGCTTGACCTGCAACAGGTTGCCAAACAGCAATCGCAGAAATATCTGGGCTATTAAACACTTGAGGTAATTGGTTTGTCGCCGAATTTACCAGCTTCACCTCATTCGCTTTAATGTTATGATCGGTCAAAGCAGTTGCTAGCAAAAGATGATCAACCAAGCCTTTTTCAACACCGATTGATTTTCCTTTTAAGTCTTGAATGGTATTAATGCCCTCTTTTGCAATAATGACATCATTGCCCGCAGAATAATCCGTTGCCATGATCATCATGCCTTGCGTACCGCCCGAAGCAGTTACCAAGTTATCGCCATTGGTGACCAACACAGCATCGAGCTGATTTGCGGAAAAGGCTGACAGAGAAGCCGAATAATCAAACCATTTAAACTCTACATTTAGCCCTGCTTCTTTTAACCAGCCTTTTTCAATAGCCACTTGCCAAGCCACCCAGCCCGGCCAATCACTATAGCCAATGGTAATTGGTTTTGTATTTGTGGATGCCTGAGTGTCTTGTTTAGCCTCAGGCACTTTAGCGGTATTGTCACACCCACCCAATATAACTGCCGATAAAATAGATACGGATAACAACGCTTTTTTAATCATATAGAAACTTCCCCAACATTTTTACTAACAACATTTTGAGCAGTTTGATTGAGTGACTTTATATAGGCTCGCCAGCCTCCAAAATGGCTAATATCGGTTGCATCTTGAATAGCATAAGCTTCGCAAATAAAGCCTTTGACCCATGTTCCATCTTTTAATTTCAGGTTCCCAATACCAAGTGGTGCAGGCACTTCAGCCACAATGGCTCCAAAATTTGCTAAAGGAACATCCCACACTTCCACTTCAATGGACGTACCTGCTGCGTCACATTGCGGTCCCGGCTTTGGTGGCGTGGTATTTTTCAAGGCAAAGAGTTTATAAGTCTCTGCGGTCTGGGTTTTCTTGAGCAAAGTGGCATTACGGCTAGTGAGCTGAAAATTAAGTGGCATGCCTGTTAAGTGTGCTCCCACTACAGCAAGCTGCACTGAATGATTCGATTGGATTTCTAGACTTTTTTGATAATGCTGAGTTGATTTACCTAAACTCAGCGATGTTTCGGCTTGCCAAAGCTGCGCAAAATTGACGAGTGCCTGATCGTGCCAAGCTGGTGCAATAAAGGTTACGCCGCTTGGTAGGCCGTCTTCACGGAGTACGTTAGGTAAAGCTAAAGCCGAAAGATCAGCAAAATTGACAAAGTTGGTATATGCCCCCATGTGTGCATTTTTAGTCAACGGGTCAGCTTCAACTTCGGCAATGGTATAAATGGTTGGTGCTGTCGGAACCATCAATGCATCAAAAGGTTGTAATGCCAAATTAATTTTTCGAGCCAGAACGGCACGGTTATATTCGGCTTGAAGTGCATCTGTTGCCTTGAATTTATCTGCCTGCGCAATAATTTGAGCAATGACTGGATGAGCCTTTTCACGTGTTGTCATGCGTTCAACGGCGACTGTTCTTTCCGCTACCCAAGCATCGTTATACAGTGCAGCAGCAAGCTCATTAAACGCACTGAAATCAATACTCTCAACGTCATAGCCTAGTTTTTTTAAGCGCTCGACTGCAACTAAAAAGGCTTTTTCAGATTCCAGATCGCCATAAAACTCAAGCTGAGCTGGAATGGCAATTTTTCTTTTAGAAAATTGAGTCGGTACATTGGCTGGATGTGCTCGTGAATATTCATCTGTTTCATCATAGCCCTGTATTAAACTGGCAACTGTCCACGCATCATCAATATGTAGCGCAAAAATAGAAATGACATCAATGGTTCGACATGCAGGAATTAAACCTGTGGTAGAAAACCAGCCTTTTGTCGGTTTAAGGCCCACAATATTGTTATGGCCAGCAGGAACACGCCCTGACCCTGCCGTGTCTGTCCCTAAACTAAAAGGTACAATACCGTTGGCAACCACCACCGAAGAACCTGAGCTTGAACCCCCACTGATATATTCAGGGTTAAAACTATTTTTTACTGCACCGTATGGAGAGCGAACACCAACTAGTCCCGTTGCAAACTGATCGAGATTAGTTTTACCAACCACAATTGCCCCTGCTTTTTTTAGCTTGGCTACTACGGCAGCATCTTGTGTCGCTAAATATTGAACCTCTTTACAGGCAGCAGTGGTGTGAAAACCAGCAACATCAATGTTGTCTTTAACTGCAAATGGCACACCATATAAAGGTAAGTCAGCAATATTCTGGTCGTTTAAAACATCAATTTGTGCCTGAATCTGCTCGTTCGATGCAATTTCAATCCACGCATTATCATCATTTTTAATTTCTGCAACGTAGCCAATCAGATCTGCAAGATGGATTTGCCCGTTTTGATATGCTGTTTTCCAGTCTTGAATTGTCCATAAATTTTTCAACACGCTACTCCTCATTTAGTCATTTTGCTGTATAGGCGGCATGACGGCATCCATCAGTTCTAAATGCCCTTTAATCACCCCTTTCAGCACAATAAATTGCTGGCTAATTTGTCTGAGTTCAGAACTCGCGCCCTGCATTAACATGACTTGCAATATCTTTTGTTGGTCGAGCTGGATATGAAGTGAACTAATCACCTGTGCTAAAAACTGTTGTTGTAAATCGACCAATTGATTACGCAAGGTCATTTGGCTAGCGTCATAAAGCAGCGTCAACGTGCCTACCATGACCTCATTGGCCTGCGCCTGTTCTGCAATTAAGTGTTTATTAATCATGTCGACAATGGCTTGCGAGCGACTTTCATAGTTCTGCTCGACAATTTTTTGGTCGAGTGCGTTGAGGGTCGTTTCAGGTACAGTAATACTGATTCGAGCCAACTTTTGTTTTGCCACAGTCTTATCCTTTTGCTTTATTCGGATGATTGTTTTGCTTGATATATACGCCTGCACGTACGCTAAGCAATTCGACTAAAAAGGCTTTTAAGGATTGCTTTGGTTGAACCATAGGTTTTACATCGTTCATATCGCACCTCTAGTTTGGTATTACCAAATTCAGTTTTTGTATTACTGATAAGAGATGCAGAAAATGTGCCAGTTTTTAAGCGTCTTTTTGATGGGCTTGGCAGAGATTTGTGAGTGATTTTTGGGCAAGAAAAAGCCCCATGCACAGGGATGGGGCTAATATTTATATTTTTAAAAAGTTAATTTTTTCATCTTATGACTGATTAATCATCGTATGTGCCCATACCGATAAAGACTCTAAAACAGGTTTAAAAGACTGCCCTAATTCGGTCATTTCATAAACCACTTTAATTGGTGCTTTTTCACCATAAACGGTTCGAGATATTAAGCCACTTTGCTCTAATTGTTTGAGTTGAAGGCTTAAGGTCATTTCTGTGATGGTGGGCATTAATTGATTGATTTCATTAAAACGTTTTGGTCCATCTTTTAGATAATACAAAATAACGCATTTCCATTTTCCACCCACCAAGTCCATAGCCATACTGATATGACATGGATACGTTTTTCCATTCATGGTGATTTCACATTTATTTTCAGTATTTGCCATTTTTCATGCCACCTATCAACTTTGATAGTTATTGTACGCCAATACTATAAAAATTATAGTGACTATTATTTTTATAGTTTAAAGGTATTCTCATGGCTTTACTGATTTTAGCTCATCCCTACTACGCGCAATCTATTGCAAATAAAACGATTGTGAATGAACTCGTAAAAACCTATCCAGACCTTGAAGTCCGAGATATTTTCCAACTTTATCCAGACTACCAAATTGATGTAAGTGCTGAACAAGAAGCCTTGTTGCGCCATGACACCATCATTCTGCAATATCCTATGTTCTGGTTTAATATGCCGGCAATTTTGAAATTATGGTTTGATGAAGTTTTTACTTATCAGTTTGCTTATGGCTCTCAAGGCGACAAATTAAAAGATAAAAAAGTCATTATTAGTATGACAGTCGGGCAAAAAGAAGCTGACATGGTAAATGAACGAGAAAACTTAATTGATAGCTTTTTAAAAGCGGTTCAATATTCAATTCAATATACGCAAATGCAGTTAAGCAGCACATTCTTGCTTTATGACGTATCGCCTTTATCGGGTAACCCAGAGTCGAAAATTAAATTAGAAGCTGTGGAACATGGTCATAAAGTATTAAAGCATTTGACCGAAGCATAAGGTTTAAAGAGAGCATTGATATTAATGCTCTCTTTTTAATTTAGGCCACAGGTGCCAAGGTAAATAGCACTTGTCCTGTTTTTACGGTTTGCCCTTTTTCAATGGTAATGGTTTCTACTTTCATGCGTTCTGGCGCAATAATCGGAATTTCAATTTTCATTGCCTCAATTACCGCAAGGGTTGCGCCTTCTTCAACAATATCCCCCGATGCACATTCGATTTTCCAGATTGAGCCTGGCATGTGTGATTCGACTGCACACCCCCCTTCAGGAATAACTACGGTTTCGCCCTCATCTACAGCATCTAGGCTTTCAGAGATATATTCTTGCAAGCCCGCTTCGTGCCAACGGCGGCGCTCAGCCTCAAAGTTAGCTTGCTGTGTATCTTTAAAGGCTTGAATGCTATCTTGATGTGTTTTTAAAAATTCGTTGTATTCTTTTAGGTTGAGTACACCATCTTCAATGCGAAGTTGTAGTCGGCCCGCCTTAAAGTCTTCACGCATTTGCAGAAGTTCAGCCTCAGAAACTTCATAAAACTTAACTTGGTCAAAAAAGCGTAATAACCACGGTTTGCCATCTTCGAAGTCGGCATTTTTACGATAACGACTCCACATTTGAGTAGTACGGCCAACAAACTGGTAACCACCCGGTCCTTCCATACCGTACACACACATATAAGCCCCGCCAATGCCGACCGCATTTTCAGGTGTCCAAGTTCGTGCCGGATTATATTTTGTGGTGACTAAACGTTGGCGTGGGTCGAGCGGCGTTGCAACGGGTGCACCTAAATACACATCGCCTAACCCCATCACCAAATAGTTTGCACTATAGACCACATCTTTAACCGCTTGCTTTGAAGCTAAGCCATTAATACGGCGTATAAACTCGACGTTATCTGGGCACCACGGCGCATCTGGACGAACAATTTGTGTATAGCGTTCGGTGGCAAGTTGAGTTTGTGAATCTTCCCAAGCCAAAGGCAAATAGACAGTCCGTGAAGGCACCTGCATATTTTGAATATCGGGTAATTCGGCTTCTGCCTGTTGAAGTTTCTGTAAAAGCTCAAGTTGATCGAGTTGAATTGAATCAAAATGAATTTGTAGTGAACGAATACCCGGTGTTAAATCGATAATACCCTGAATGTTTTGATCTTTGACCCATTGCATGAGCGCATGAATACGGAAGCGTAAATTTAAATCGAGTACTAACTCACCATATTCCACCAACAAATAGCTATTTCCTGCTGGTCGATAGGTCACGCTTGGTAAATCAGTTTTACCTTCTAAAGTAGCTAAAACTGCATCTTTTAAAGTGTCGGGTTCTGCTTGAATGGATGGGTTGAAATTGATCTGAGTTGTATCGGTCGTGTTTAAGCTTTGATGATATTTTTGATCAAGTGCTTTTGCTTGCGTGTAACTCACAGGTACAAATTTAACTTTATCACCTGCTTTTAGCTGCCCGATTTTCCAAAGCTCGGAATGAATGACTACCGCAGGGCAAACAAAGCCACCTAAGCTCGGACCATCCGGACCCAAAATAATTGGCATATCACCCGTAAAATCAATTGCCCCAATCGCATAAGCATTGTCATGAATATTGGAAGGATGCAAACCCGCCTCACCGCCGTCTTCACGTGCCCACTCAGGTTTTGGCCCAATCAAACGAATGCCTGTCCGGCTTGAGTTATAGTGAATTTCGAACTCATTGGCAAAGAACGTATCAATATCTTGTTTGGTAAAAAAATCTGGTGCGCCATGTGGGCCATACATGACTGCAATTTCCCAGTTTTGGGTAAAGCTAGGAATTTGTGCTTGAGCTAGAGCTGTGGTCGAGTAAGCGGAATATTCAGTAATTGGCAGCATATCGCCAATTAATAAATTACGGCCTGCGTGCCCACCAAACTGTCCCAAAGTAAAAGTTGCCTGTGAGCCTAGGTAGTCAGGAACATCAAAACCACCTTTAACGCCAATATAGCTACGGCAACCTGAACGGATAAGCCCACATTTTAAAACTTGGCCTTTTTTTACATTGATGGTTTGCCACATCGGCACAAGTTCGCCATCAAGTTTTGAAGGCATATCACCGCCTGTAATGACAATTTGGCTATCGCAGTGAAACTTTAAAGTTGGCCCTTGCAAGGTACATTCAAGTCCTGCCGTATTTGGTTGATTGGCTAAAAGCTGATTTGCCACAGTTAAACTGAGTGGATCGATGGCACCTGATGGCGGCACCCCAACATCCCAATAACCTAATCGACCTGTTACGTCTTGAATGGCAGTTTGAATGCCAGCCTGCAACACCTCAATTTTTTGAGTTTTCCATTCAAACGTATTTAAAAAACGAGTGGTTTGAGTACCTAAAGCAAATACATCACAAGCAATAATATTTTGTAAGTATTCCAGATTGGTTTCAATGCCTGCGACTTGCGTGTTGGCAAGACTAGTACTCATTGCCTGTATGGCTTGGTCCCGTGTTGCAGCAGTCACAATGATTTTGGCAATCATTGGGTCATAAAAAGACGATACCGTTGAACCTGTTTCTACCCATGTTTCGACTCGAGCTTGCGGGTCAAATTTAACGTGGGTAAGTAGACCTGCACTCGGCTGGAACTGTTTAATTGGGTCTTCGGCATAAAGACGTACCTGAATGGAATGTCCTGTTGGCTCTAACTTTTTAGTGGGTGCAGACCAGTCAGCGCTTGCCAAGGTAACCATCCACTCGACCAAGTCGACACCAAACACTTGCTCGGTCACGCCGTGCTCGACTTGCAAACGCGTGTTAACCTCTAAGAAATAAAACTCTTGGGTTTCGGTGTCCATAACAAACTCAACTGTGCCTGCCGAGCGGTAGTTCACAGACTGCATAAGTTGAATCGCAACTTTTTGAAGATAGTCGCGTTGCTGTTCATTTAAGTGTGGTGCAGGTGTTTCTTCAATCACTTTTTGATTACGGCGTTGCACCGAACAATCACGCTCACCCAAGGCTAAAACTTGCCCTTTCCCATCACCAAAAATTTGTACTTCGATGTGACGCGCATGTTGTACAAATTTTTCTAAATACAAACCTGCATCTTTAAAATTGACCTGCGCTAAATAAGACACGGTTTGATAAGCATCTTTTAATTCGTTTTCATTCCAAACCAGACGCATACCAATACCACCACCGCCCGCGGTACTTTTCAGCATGACCGGATAACCAATACGGGCCGCTTCGATTAAAGCCTCAGCTTCATCGGCAAGTAGTGAGCTGCCCGGAAGTAGAGGTACATTACTTTTAATAGCAAGTTCACGTGCAGTATGTTTTAAACCAAAATCGAGCATTTGGCTTGAAGTTGGCCCAATAAACGCAATGCCTTGGCTTTCGCACAAATCACAAAACTCGGCATTTTCAGACAAAAAACCATAACCAGGGTGAATGGCTTCTGCTCCCGACTGTTTTGCAACTTCAAGGATTTTTTCAATATTTAAATAACTTTGATGGGCAGGTGCAGGACCAATTAGGAAAGCTTCATCGGCCAAAGTCACGTGTAAAGAATCACGATCTGCTTCGGAGTAAACAGCCACCGAAGCGATCCCGAGTTTTTTAAGGGTGCGAATTACGCGACAGGCAATTGCACCGCGGTTAGCAATCAGAACTTTTTTAAACATGCTTACACCCCTTCCGCTTCACGGACAACCAGTTGAATTTTGGTTGGGTTATAGGCATTACATGGGTTATTGAGCTGAGGACAATTGGAAATTAAAACAATTAAATCCATTTCCGCCCGAACTTCGACATATTTACCGGGGCCTGAAATTCCGTCATCAAATTTAAGCTGACCGTCTGGTGTCACAGGCACATTCATAAAAAAGTTAATGTTTGGACCGATATGACGGACATTTAAACCATGCTTTTTTGCAATCGGATGTTTTGCCAAGGCATACATAAAGTTGTTACGGCAACTATGCATAGGGTATGTTTCATGTGCATAGCGAACCGTATTACTTTCACAAGAACAGGCACCGCCAATGGTGTCATGGCGACCACAGTTATCATCATGAATGACGGCAATTGGGCGGCCAAAGTTACTGTAGAGCTTGGTGCCCTTTTCTAAATAAATCTGTTGGTTGATAGCCAAAGTGTCCATTGCGCTATAACGCTCAGTTGGGTTTTCAGCACTCATAAACAAAGTATCGACCGCTTGGTTTCCCTCAAGGTCAATAATTCGAAAATATTGGCCCTTTTTAACCTCGCACATCCACGCTTCACCCGCAGGACAAACTTCATTTAAAACTGCTTTTTCAAATGATTGTAAAACTGTCATGATGCTTCTCCTGATTTAAATATTGCTAAGCGCGTAGTAGCGGGCTGTGTTTTGAAACGCACGCTGATTTTGTGAACACGCATCACGACAAATATCGTTGTCTGTTAGAGAGTTGGCTTTAAATAGACTGAGTTGAATATCAGCAGGTTGATAGATTGGGCTGGTGTCTAAACCATGCGGCGCGGCAGATAAAAATAGCAGGCAGTCCATTTCAAAACGCAGTTCAATGGTTTGATCGGTGTTGTCAGAGCTGACATAAGACAAAGCGCCGTTTTCATCTGGTGCAACTTTAGAAAATAGGTTAACGGCGGCACTCAGGTCTTGGCTGGCAAGTCCGTATTTACACATTTCAATGAGTAAGCTGTCCAAGCCATTTTGGTACATATCATTGCGGGCATCTTGAAATGTGCGATTGCCGAATTGCTTTTCAATTTGCTCAGGTCGGCTTGGGCCACAAAGTGCATCGTTCCAGCCATGATCATCATGAACAATGGAAGCCATCACACGGCCTAGGTCTGAGTACAGCACATTAGAAGCTTTTAAATAGGCGGTGTGTTGCCCTTTTAAACTGTCGGGCATGTTAAAACGTTCAAGCACATCGGCAGCATTTACACAAAACAAAGAAACATTTGCCTGAACGCCTAGCGATGTAAATCTAAGAATAGTTCCTTTTTGAATACGACCCGACCAGTGATGTCCGCCGGGTAAAAGTTCGGTCCAAATCGCCTGATTGTTATGATAACTTGCAGTGTTCATAGCTACTCCTGTCGGATAGTTTTAGACTTCCTCCCGGGCTTTTATCCCTCCGTGTAGTTCGCTAGGAACCGTGAACTCTCGGTCCAGACATACTGTAAGTATCGGAACCCTAGATCACTTTTGATTGCTTAAGACTATGCAAAGGACATGCCAGCTTAGTATTACGTTTTTGATTAAAAGTAATACTAAGATTGGGCAATTTGAGTGCGATTTAAAATACAAAATAAAAAGCTGCACTAAAAGTTGTGCATTTCAAAATAAAAAAGCCCCTTTCACTAAGAGGCTTAAGAATGAATTATAAGATTGAGAATGTTAAGGAAGCAGAATCACCTTACGACAGTCCTCTTCTCTTTCATTAAAAATGCGATATCCCTCTGCGGCATCTTCTAATTTCATTCGGTGGGTAATAATCGTTTCAGGTGTTAATTCACCACGCTCAATCAATTCTAACAGTTGCGGTAAATATTGATGCACATGGGTTTGGCCCATTTTAAAAGTCAGTCCTTTATCAAAAGCATCGCCAAATAAGAAACCATGAATCGGGCCTGCATATACACCCGGTACGCTGACCACTCCACCACGGCGAACCGCGGCAATACATTGACGCAGTGCTGCACCACTTGAACCTTCAAGTTTTAAATTGGTCAGGACTGTTTCAATCACACTGCCTTTCGCCTCGAAACCAATGGCATCAATCACCGCATCGACACCGCGGTAATTGTCGGTATGTTGAATAATAAATTCAGCAGCATCGACTTCGTCGAAATTCACTGGAATAGCACCGTATGTTGTCGCTGCATAGTTCAATCGATAGTCATTGTGATCGACCATAAATATCTTTTCAGCACCGAGCATCTTGGCACAAGCAGCGCTTAACAGTCCGACTGGACCAGCACCATAAATTGCAACGGTCGAGCCACGTTTCACTTGGGCATTGGTCACGGCTTGCCAAGCAGTCGGTAAAATATCAGTCAAGAAAAGTACTTTTTCATCTGACAGTGAAGTTGGCACTTTAAAAGGGCCTTTATTGGCTTTTGGCACACGCACATATTCTGCTTGCCCGCCCGGTACACCGCCGTAAAGATGGCTATAACCAAACAAAGCTGCGCCTGGTGGAATCTGCTTTTTATTAATAATTGCGCCGCGCCCTGTATTCGTGGTTTCGCAGGCAGCAGTTAGGTCAAGTTGGCAAAAGAAACATTCGCCACAGGCAATCACAAAAGGAACAATGACACGATCACCCTTTTTGACTGCGGTGACAGCTGGGCCGACCTCTTCAACCACACCCATAAATTCGTGCCCAAAGATATCACCCTGTTCGGTTCTAGGGATTTTGCCTCGATATAAATGTAAATCAGAGCCACATATCGCTGTGGCAGTCACGCGTAAAATAATGTCATCTGGTTCTTGAATAATAGGGTCTGCTACTGTTTCTACTCGAACATCTTCTGCACCGTGGTAAGTTAGAGCGCGCATATTGTTATTCCTCTATTTTCTATCATGTCCTTTGATTATGAGGAGGCTTTCTTTACGGTTTGCAACGATTCTTACTTTTCACGTAAGGCATATAGTTCAAATGCAACGCGATAGGAATTTCAGTAACATTTAATGAATCTAGGATTGTTTCAGCTAGGCATGTTTTTGTTATTTACCCCAACAAAAAAAGCCAATCATCTCTGCAATAAAATGACTGGCTTGTCTTCAAAATTTGACTCAATCTAACTTTAGTTGTTGTCTGAGCTTTAAGATATCGACCAGACCTTTATCTCTGGTTTCATATAAATCAATATTTTTATATTGGGTTAACAGCTGGTTGGTTTGTGTTTCCAATAATTCTGTTGTCTCGTCTGAATGTTGAAATGCATGCATATCATTCCACCATTCTGTCATTGGTGGGCCTAAATGATGAATTGCTTCTTTAAAGCCCTTTTGGTTGGCAAGCTGCATATTAATGTAGGGACCAAAGAGCGCCCATCTTAAACCTGGCCCGCTGGTAATCGCGACATCGACATCTTCGGCAGAGCACACGCCTTGTTCAACCAGTGAAAAAGCTTCTCGCCATAGCGCAGCCTGCAAACGGTTTGCGACATGCCCTTTTACTTCTTTATTTAAAACAATTGGATTCTTGCCCAGTTGTTTATAGAACTCAGAAGCCTGTTTTAAAATTTGAGGATCAGTCAGATTACCGCCAACGATCTCGACCAAAGGTAAAAGATGAGGTGGATTAAAAGGATGACCTAATAAAATACGTTCAGGATGTTGCGCCTCTTTTTGAAAATCAGACACTTTTAAGCCCGATGAACTTGAAGCAATAATGGTATGTTCAGGGCAATATGCTGTGATTTCTTGATATAGCTGTTGTTTTACATCCAGACGTTCTGGGGCATTTTCTTGAATAAAATCTACATCTGAAACTGCATCTTTTAAATAATTAAAAATTTCTAGATGAAGCAGTACATCTGCTAGAGAATAACTGTGTTCAGCGTTTTGGTCTAAAGCCAATAAATCATTTAAATTTGCAGATATTCTATTTTTAAAGACCGCTTCATCTATAGGATACGGGTCGTAAACCTTAACTTTAAATCCTTTATATAAAAATAAGGCCGTCCAACTTGCACCTATTACACCTGCTCCAACAACACCAACCGTTTTAATGACTTCCATATTTTCCTCGTAAGAATGTTGTTTTATTCGAAATTTCTTTACTCAATTGAATGCTTAAATAAACATAGCAGATTCAACCAATCAATAAATTTAATTGTTTATATTTTATATAATTTGTCCTATATTCCTTAGCTTGAAAATTGATTCCTTTCATTAGTACAACCTCATCTTTTACCATTTTTTAACCGTTATTTACTGAATTTTATGTCAAAAAATCTAGCAACATTGATTGGTTTAAGCGCCATTCTCATGTGGGCATCTCTGGTGGGCTTAATGAAACAAGTCAGTGCCGCCATTGGGCCTGAGCTAGGTGTTACCTTTATTTATTCTTTAAGTACGCTACTGTTGCTTGCCATTTTCAAAGTTCCAGATTTTAAGCAGATCTCTAAAAAATTCTTAATATTTGGCACAATTCTGTTCGTGGCTTATGAGGTGTGCTTCTCGTTTGCGATTGCTTATTCTCAGACAGCACGGCAAGCCATTGAAATTAGTATTGTTAACTATCTGTGGCCGAGTTTAACGGTTTTAGCTTTTGTTATTTTTAAGGAATTAAAGTTTAATTTCCTTATTATTTTAGGTTTAATGCTTTCAATTTTCGGCATTATTTTTATTCAAACTGGAAGCGGTGATTTTAGTCTAAATAGTCTTGTCGATAATTTTCATAGCAACCCACTGAGCTATATTTTGGCATTTGCAGGCGCCATCATTTGGGCTTTTTACTGTGTACTCACCAAAAAATTAAGTAATGGGCAAAATCCAATTTCCATTTTCTTTGTTGGTGTCGCGCTCACTCTCTGGCTCAAGCTGCTTGTATCGGGGCAATTCGCTATTCCGTCAATGGATATTCCAACAGTCATCACCCTTTTAGTAGCGTCTGCTGCCATGGGTTTTGGTTATGCCGCGTGGAATATTGGCATCATTCATGGAAACATTACCGTGCTTGTGGTGGCCTCTTATTTCACCCCAATCATTTCGTCTATTTTGGCAATGTTTGTTTTACAAACTCAATTATCGATGAGCTTTTGGCAAGGAACAGCAATGGTGACGGCTGGTTCCTTTATTTGCTGGGTTTCAACCAACTGGTCTGTGATTCAGCCCTTCTTTAAAAAATTAAGAAAAGGCTAAAAAGCATTGTAGATGTACCAAAGTGAATTTTTTAAGTATGCGATAACTCCGACGAAGAAGAATTCCCCCATTGCCCAAAGCGTGCTAACATCCAAATTCTGACAATTACCAATGTCAAAATAATTTCTAGAGGAAATAAGATGTTAAAAACTCAAAAAATCAACATCGTACAAGAATTTGATGCACCCGTAGACAAGGTATTTGCAACCTTAAGTGAGCATGAAAACCTAAGTAAGCTTTTTGCTCCTGCTAAAGTGACTCGCATTAGCAACGGAAAAGACGCTCGTAATGGTGTTGGCTCTGCGCGCAAAATGTCTATTCCATTGACCCCTTCGTTTGTAGAAACCAATTTAGTCTATAAAGAAAATGAACTGATTGAATATGCGATTACCAGCGGTATTAGCCCAATTAAAGGTCACCGTGGTGTAATGAAATTTACTGACTTGGGAAATAATCGTAGTCGTTTGGATTACACCATTAGCTTTAAAGGTCGCGTACCTTTTATTGGTCCTATAATTAAAGCCGCTCTACAAAATGGTGTGAGTCGTGGGCTTAAAAAACTTAAGTTTTAATAGACCAATATCCACAAAAAAGCCCAATCTCGGGCTTTTTGTTTTTAAGATTTAAGTTGAATGCTCAGATAGCATAAATAAAAAGTAAGCTAATAATTTATCTCATTCATCTACGCTATTGGCACTTAACAGCTGAACCATTGCTCCATCAATTGCAAATAGAAACATGTGGGCATCTTTTATTGAAGCGGTAGTTTTGACAGTAAGAAGCAGCTTATAAAGCTCATTTATAAACCAGTTTCTATAATCAACAACCACTCGATAAGCCGTTGCATAACACTTTTCAATTTCAAAAATTGCTTTAAATGGTAAACGGTAAAATCCTTCTAAATTGGCATGTAAAAAGTAAATTTGCTTGAGTTTATCGAACACCATAAGTTCGCTGTATGAATTGATAATTGAAAGGACTTTTACTTTGAGCGCATCCGTTTGAAAGGTTAAACACATCTCGATCAGTCGTGCTTTTGAATGAAAGATGTTATAGAAAGTCGCTTTGGGGATTTTGGCTTCAGCAATAATTCGGTCAACCCCGACCTTGTTAAATCCATCTTGATTAAATAAATCTTTTGCTGTGTGCAGCACTCGTAGTGCTCTAAATGAAGATTCTAAATTGTTCATATATACCGCTTAAAATAATTTTTTGTTGTATGTAAAAGAGATAGAAATGCCGTCACTCTTAAATTGAGTGCTAAAAACAGGCATACAAAAGCGGCACAAAATGGTGTGCTCGCCTATCTCTGGTTTATTGTTGCTATGATTTTTGAGTCGTAATGATGTTTAGGCGTAAAAACCTAGAGTCGTCAAAACCGATTTATAGAATGTTTAAACGGTATGAATAGAAAGAGTTTGGGAAAGGCCAAAAATTGAGAAGAATTAGTACGCATAGCGGACTCCTTTGGCTATAAAGAAGTTTCACCGCATTACTGCTAAATAATGGTGGTGAAACGAAAGAGGGTTAGCAGACTGGAGCCAAAGAATCCAGCACACCCGAGGGTGTCCCCCTTCCGTTCTGAACTGCACCCCATAAGTTAGACTTTTAAAACTTATGAGGTGTGCTCT
>NZ_JBQENP010000029.1:0-29384 GCF_052044755.1 Acinetobacter sp. 22512
TGCAACCTTTTTTTTAAATCAATATCATCAACTGGATACTTTTTAAGCTTTTTAGTCACTTTTAGATGAGATATTAAACTTTTTTTACGTTATCAACTTCATGTAGAATAGATTATTCGTGCAATAGTTTGGCATTAACTCACCATGTGGCAGTTCGCTAAAAAAGTATTTGTTTGCATACTTGTAGTGCTTGCTACGAGTGGGCCTTGTCATGCCAATTCAAAACATAATTTCTATGTACTTACTTTATCTATCCTAAGCTACAGTAAGTGGGAGAATGTAAATACTCCTACTCTTTGTGTAATTGATAACCCTTCTATTACATCTACTTTTCAATCTTACATCCAGCAAATGTCTTATAATTATCGTGTTCAAACTGTAAATGCGAAAGATTTTGCTCGGTCACATTGTCAGGCTGTCTATTTTTCTAGTACTTCTCCGCAGCAACAACAAAACCTTATTCAAAACTATCCTTATCATTCTTTACTTTCTTTAAGTGTTAATAATTCAGAGTGCGAGATAGGAAGTATCTTTTGTTTATATACTCAGAATAATTACACTACCTTTAAAGTTAACTTAGATGCTTTAAGTCACTCCAAAGTCCATATTGATCCGAGAGTATTACTCTTGGCTAAGAATGCGGAGTAAGGATCATGATATCAAAGTTGTATCAGTCCACTTCACTACACGCATTATTTAGAAAATCTCAATTTACTATTTTTGCTATTACTTTTTTTATTTGCTCTTTTACGTTTGTCTCAATTTCCGTTTTTACTATGGAAACTTATGCCAAACAGAATTTGCAATTGCTTAGTCATACTCTATTAGAGCGTATTCAGCCCGCAGTCGTGTTTAATGATAAAATTACAATAGAGCAGATTTTGAATGAATATACGAATGATCATTCAATTCGTACTATTCATATTTATGATTCAGAACATCATCTGATCGCCCAAAGTTTTAAATTATCAAGTCAAACTTCAATTTTAGAAGGCTGGTTTGATCACTGGTTTTTAAATGAGCCTGTTCATCTTACAATTTATCATCATGAGCAAAATGTAGGTGAACTTACACTTTTTGGTAGCTCTGAAAAAATATTGCAGTTCCTAAAAATGATTATGGTAGGACTTGCGATTGCAATGTTGTTTATTGTTTGCGCTTTATGGTGGTCAGTAAACTTAACTTATCGTCAAATTATGCAGGCTATTTACCCACTTACTAATATTGCTCAAATTGTAAGTGAACAAAAAGCTTATAATCTTCGTTTTCCTTATAACCGAATTAAAGAATTTCAAGATTTAAATACCGTTTTTAACGAGTTACTTGAAGAAATTCAAATATGGGATAATCAGCTGCAAAAGGAAAATCGTAAATTATCCTTTCAGGCTCATCACGACCAGCTCACCTTATTACCTAATAGACATTATTTTTACCAAATCCTTTTAGACATGTTTGAAGATAAAGGGTTTGATAATAAGTCTGCATTATTATTTATAGATAACAATAACTTCAAAGCAATTAATGACCAATTTGGCCATTTAGCTGGCGATGAAGTTTTAAAAGAAATGGCGAATCGCCTGCAAACTCGTTTGCGTCATCAAGATTTTATTGCAAGGTTAGGTGGTGATGAATTTGCTGTCATTTTGCATTCCATTAGTCATGCTGATCATTTAATATCTATTGCTGAAAATTTACTCGAAAGCTGTAAAGAACCTTTGCATCTAAATGGTCAAACCATTTACTTCAGTTTCAGTGTAGGTATTGCTTTATCACAATTTGCATCTAGCCCCGAAGATTTCATTATGCAAGCAGATCAAGCAATGTATAAGGCTAAAAATTCGGATGAACACTGGTTTATCTATAAACCTGAAAATTAAATTTAGGCTAATCTATGAATACAAGATCTTTAAAACTCTCTTTTATTGCATTGCTATGCATTACTCTTGCAGGGTGCCTGAGTTTTGGTCCATTAAAATATCGTCAAGTAAAATTGCTCAAAAAAGAAGGTTTCGTTCTTACTGATGAAGGCTGGACTTTAGGTTTACCAGAACGCTTATTATTTGACTTTAATAATGCGCAGTTAAAACAGAGTCATGAAGCTGAGTTAGTACGTCTGGCAAATCAACTGAATAAATATGACCTGAATAAATTGAAAATTGTTGGTCATACTGATGATGTTGGTGAGGCTACATATAACCAAAAGTTATCTGAAGAGCGTGCTCAAAGTGTGGCAAACCTTTTCTTAACACGTGGATTTAAAAAAGAAAACATCTACGTGATTGGCCGTGGTTCAACGCAACCTTATGTGCCAAATACAACCAATGAAAACCGAGCCATTAACCGACGTGTTGCGATTGTCGTTATTCCATAAGTAGATTTAACTCATAAAAAAGCCAATCCTCTGTGATTGGCTTTTTTATTTTAAACTAGCTCAATAATATCAATAGTTGGTGGCACTCTGAAACGCAAAGGAATTCCAACCATTCCTGTGCCAACGGTAACAAAGACATCCGCATGCTCATGAGAGTAGAAACCGCGCTTATGACCTAAAATTGATACTTTTTTCATAATATAGTTAGTCAACCATGGAAGCTCTACCTGCCCTCCATGTGTATGCCCAGATAACATTAATGGTCGATTCGGTAATTTAGGTACCATATCTACCGTATCGGGGTTATGGGACAAAATTAACCACGGCTTGTCTTGCGGTAAATCTGGCATAGAACGCATATCGGTTTTGCCTGCCCACAGGTCACCAATGCCAATCAAATGAAATTCTTCAAAATCAACAATCTTACCTTCAATATCAATAACTTCATTATAAAATAGGGCATCTTTTAATAGTTGCTGAATCGGTGGGCCAGGATATTGCTCATCATGATTTCCAGGAACCGAATATACAGGCGCCTGAATTTCTTTTAAAACACTTAATTCTTCAATCAGTCTATCTTCTGGCTCATATGTCCAATCACCAGCGACTACCACTAAATCAGGTTGCTGTTCATTTAATTTTCTAACGATGGTTTTGAGCTGACGTTCATGCCCTGAAAATAAACCGATATGTAAATCTGCAATTAAGGCTACTTTTACTGGTTTATCAAAACTACGATCCGGATTTAACCGATATTGATGAGTATCGACACGCACCAAATGAGGTTCAATAAATCGGGCGTAAATTAACACGCCACTTAAGAAAAAGATGAAAATACCTTGATGAATTGAATAGTAACCAATCCAAGCAGCATATAAATTAAAAAACCAGAGAGGAATAAGTAGATAAGAGAGATAAAATGCGAGTAGATGTACAAAAGCTTTAAATGGATGAATCGTCTCGGTTCGTGATTGATGAATCCAAGCCTCAGAAATTCCCCATAGAGCAAGTATTGAAAAAATAAAGTAAAAACAAAAAATGATTGAATTTGGATTCCACATTACGACTCTCGACTTATCTTATATTGATTGCTAGTAATCAAATTCAATATTTATCTTTCAATATGCACGAATTATACTCTAGCTCACCTTATCGTATGTACTGATTATGGCACAATCCTTTCATTCCAAACAGCTTCAAACGAATCAACAAGCTAAAGGCTTTTTGATAAAAGCCTCTATAGTCCTATGTTCAAGTTTTGCTGTGGGTTTGACAGGATGTAGTACTCTGCCAAAACATGGTGTTGAGCCTGTGCAATATGCAAAGGACATTGATACCTCTGAGACTTCACTTGCCAAAATTATTACACCTTTACGCCAGCAAAATCCAAAGTTAACGGGTTTCCATGTTCTAAATGATCCTCTGGAGGCACTAGCGGCTCGACTTAGATTAATTGATAAAGCCGAAAAGACTTTAGATTTACAATATTACATTTGGGACAACGACAAAGTTGGTGCTTTAGCCTTACACGCGATTATTCGTGCAGCTGATCGAGGTGTAAAAGTCCGACTTCTTATTGATGACAATAATGCAAAAAAAATGGAAGGGATTTTACTGGCCCTTTCTCAGCATAAAAATATTGAAGTTAAGCTTTTTAATCCCTACCGTTTCCGCAAATACCGTGCGATGGATATGTTGCTGGATTTAAAACGTATCAATCGTCGTATGCACAATAAAAGTTTTATTGCAGACAATGAGGTTGCTCTTATTGGCGGGCGCAACATGACCAATCAATATTACAATGTAAGCGATAGCTATCAGTTTTCTGATGTCGATGTAATGTTGGTAGGCGCTGCTGTTGATGATATCGTAAATTCGTTTGATGATTACTGGAATCATGAATATGCATATTCAGTTCAAAGTATCGTAAGCCCTGAGCAGCACCGTTTACGCTATGAAGGCTTAAAAGAACAACTCGAAGCACACTATCAACAAGCTACCGTTCAAAACTTTTTAAACTTAACCGCAAAATCTCATGCATTTGATCAATGGCTAAATCATAATATTCAATTCGATTGGGTCAAAGCAGAAGTGGTAAAAGACTCACCTGATAAAATCAAATCGAAAGCTAAGAAAGAAGAACACCTCAATTTCCAGCTAATTAATCATTTGGAAAAACCAGAAAGTAACGTTGACTTAATCTCTGCTTATTTTATTCCTGAAAAACAAGGTGCCAAGATTTTAAGCACGCTTGCCAAAGAAGGTGTTGAGGTTCGCGTTTTAACGAACTCTTTCAAAGCGAATGACGTTGCTGTTGTACATGCCTTTTATGGGAAATACCGTAAAGAGCTGCTTAAAAACGGCGTACAACTTTATGAATTTTTACCAACACCAGATAAAAGAGATTTAAATAAAAATACAGATGAGCTTGCCACTAAAGCTAAAGTAAATATGAAAGGGCTAAGCCGATCAAGTTTGCATACTAAACTTATGGCATTAGATGAGCAGGTTTTTATTGGTTCATTTAACTTTGATCCGCGCTCAGCTTACTTAAATACTGAAATTGGTGTGATTTTAGATAGCCCATCACTGGCTAAGACGATTCACCATACAATGGATGAAAATTTAAATAAGTATGCTTATAAATTAAAGCTCGATACTAACAATCATATTTATTGGCAGCAAGAAACTCCAAATGGTCCTGTAATTTATAGACAGGAACCTGAGATGAAATGGTGGCAAAAAGCAGGCATGAAGTTTCTTTCATGGCTGCCACTTGAAGGATTTATGTAATTAGTTTCTTGGCTTAAGTACTTTCTGATGTAGTTGGGCCAAACCTTCCACCATTTTTTCTTGAACTTCGCGCGTTAAACTTTTGACGTCATGCCCTTCCACTGAAATAGGAGGCAAAGTTAACAGATGAGCTGTTACTTTAGGCATTTCAAGTACGCGTTGAATATGTTCGGCAAATGTCATGTCACCGATGAATGGCGCAACTGTATCTAATTGTCCATCGCGATTTACATAACAAATCAAACAAACCTGTACTGGACGCTGTGCTTCAATCGCTGCTCCTAGTAATCGTCCATGTACTTTTTTAACAGAATGCCCATCTGTAGTTGTGGCTTCAGGGAAAAATAATACTGGAATATTCTGTTTTAAAAATTCAGCAATTTGCTCACGAATTCTGACGGAATCGCCAGATCCACGCTTAATAAATAACGTTCCACCACTTTTGGCTAAATTTCCAAGAATAGGCCAATTTTCAATTTCAGCTTTAGCCAGAAAGAAAACTCGTGCACCAGAACCTAGAACTGCAACATCTAGCCAAGAAATATGATTACTTACCCATAAAGCTGGTTCTCTAGGAATTGTGCCATGTACTTCTATATCTAAATTGAAAACCTGACATAAACGGCGGCAAAAGTATTGGACATAACGTGTATTAACAGGATTATTAGGATCTTTATAAAGCCCATGTCGATAAACTAGATAAAAACCTTCACTAATTGCGGCCGTGGCAGAAGTGACCTTTTTTCCGTATAAACCTATTTTTGATAATTTCTTTAACGTTGAATTAACTATACTTTGCGTTTGAGCCATAAAATTTCACTAACGATTAATCATTGTTATACCCATCTCGAGTCATTCTATACGTTTCGTAATAAACTTGCATTGACGATAGAGAACGGCAAATAAAATAAATCTGAACATTAGACTAATCTCATATAACTAATCTAAAGGATGAGAACAAACGCTTTCCCCTTTTGCTTAAGTTTCCTCTAGAATAAAGTTTTCCCATTTTCAGGATTTATAGCCACGTGGAATATGTTGATCGGCATCAAGGCGGTGAACGCACAATCTTAGTGAGTGTTTCTGTACAATTATTAGATGATCTGGATGCCGAAGAGTTTGCTCTACTTGCACAGTCTGCTGGTGCAGATATCCTTGAACATATTAAGGTTCAGCGTAATAAGCCTAATCCTAAATTTTTTATTGGCTCAGGAAAAGTCGAAGAAATTGCAGAGCAAGTTCAGGAGCTAGAAGCGAGTCTGGTTATTTTTGACCATGCGTTATCACCTGCTCAAGAACGAAATCTAGAAAGAATATTAAAATGCCGAGTTATTGACCGCACAGGCTTAATTTTAGATATTTTTGCGCTGCGTGCCCGTACGCATGAAGGTAAGTTACAGGTCGAACTTGCTCAGCTTAAACATTTATCTACTCGTCTTATTCGTGGTTGGTCTGCCGACTTTGAACAACAAAAAGGTGGTATCGGCTTACGTGGTCCTGGTGAAACACAACTAGAGACAGATCGCCGTCTCATTCGTGTTCGTATTACCCAATTAAAAGATAAATTAGACAAAGTCCAACAGACTCGTATGCAAGGGCGTGCTGCAAGACAAAAGGCAGCTATTCCAACAGTTTCATTAGTAGGTTATACCAACGCTGGTAAATCGACTTTATTTAATATTTTAGCTAATAGTGATGTCTACGCAGCTGATCAACTATTTGCAACACTCGATCCAACCCTACGCCGTTTAGACTGGGATGGTATCGGTACTGTTGTGCTAGCAGACACAGTAGGTTTTGTACGAAACTTACAGCATGATTTGGTTGAATCATTTAAAGCAACACTTGAAGAAACACTAGAAGCGACCCTTTTACTGCATGTTATTGATAGTAGTAGCCATGACGTGCTTGACCAAATTGAAGCGGTTGAAGGTGTATTAAAAGACATTGGCGCTGATGCTCCCGTACTTCGGGTGTACAACAAAATTGATCTAAGTGGTGAAGAGGCCAAAATTATTTATGCCGAACCACATGTACCAGATCGAGTGTATGTTTCAGCTCATTCTGGTCAAGGTCTAGAGTTACTCCAAAAAGCAGTACAAGAATGCTTAATGGGCCAAATTCAAAAGTTTTCACTCGTTCTTAAGCCTGCTTATGGCAAATTACGTACTCAACTTTATGCCTTAAATGTTATTGAGTCTGAACATTATGATGATGCGGGCTTATTACATATTGATGTGAAGATTGCACCACATAAGTTAGAAAAGCTTATTCGCCAAGCAAAACTGCCCTTAGATGAAATCTTGGGAGAACACGCGAGTCAATTTAAGCGCCCCTTGGAAGAGTTTGAAATCAAGGGCGATATCAGTTAAAACTTGATAAGTAAACTTTTAGAGATAAAAAATATGGATAAGATCAAAAGTATAGACTGGACAGCATGGGTAATTACATTACTACTCATTATTGGTTTTCGTGAAGGCTCTGTCGTTGTCATGCGTGCTTTTGGTCATCCAGAATTAGGTAATCTGGTCGGTTTAATCAGCTTACTTATTATTTTACTGATTTGGAGAAAGTTTAAAAAAATTCCACTTCGAATAGTAGATACCAATAATAAAATCATGAAAGAAAGTGGATTCGCGTTTTTACCTATCTGTGCAGGTTCATTAATTATGCTCGTACATATGGGTAAGGAAATTCCATTATTTCTTTTTGTTTTAGTGGTCAGTACCCTTATACCTTTGTGGGTCTATGCAAAAATGGCAAAACGTTGGTTATAAGGAGAATAAAATGTTTACGATTTTCTACGGATTTTTGATCACACTCATTGGTTATCTGTGTGCAAAGCCTTTAAACCGACGTTTTCCGCAAGTTCCACTTTTAGTTTTCGGCATGTTCATTGTAATTGGCTTACTTTCAGTTCTACATGTACCATATGAACAGTATCGTCTTTATGTGAATGACTTATTCGGTCATCTATTAGGTTATGTCACCGTAGCATTAGCCATCCCTTTAGCTGCAATGCGTTACGATGATCTTCCAATTAAATCGGTCATTGGTATTTTACTTTTTGCAAGTATTAGCGCAGTTGTCCTACCTATGGGGCTGGCTTACTTATTACATATGTCTGAACCTACCATTCTTGCATTTGCCACCCGTGCAGTAACTACTCCAATTGCTCTGAACATCGCAACTTTATTACATGCTCCCGAAACACTCGTAACCCTTATTGTTATTTTGTCTGGGGTAATTGGCGCAGCATTCTCACCATTCTTACTTAAACATATTCATGATGAGAGAGCATCAGGTTTAGCCTTAGGTTTAGCTGCACACGCCATCGGAACAGCTCAAGCTTGGCAGCGTGGGCCTGTTGCAGGTCGTTACGCTGCATTTGGTATGGCATTGAATGGTGTATTTACTGCAATTTGGCTACCAACATTAATGTTGTCTTTTGGAACACCATAATTAAGAAGTTGATTAAATAAACATTGAACGGTCTATCAATTCCAAATAAGATGACCTTTCAAAGTTAAAAGGATTTTTAATTATGGGGAAAATTTTTATTGGAGCTCTGCTCTTATTGGGGATTAATACTGCTACATTTGCAGCAGATATTACAGGTCTCTGGCAAACAATTGATGATAAGACAGGTGCTCCCAAAGCACAGGTAGAAATACGAAAAGAAGCGAACGGGACATATGCTGGGAAAATTATCAAAGTAACGCCACGCCCAGGTTATACGCCTAAAGAAATTTGTGATAATTGCCCTGCGCCATATACCAATAAACCGATTTTAGGTCTGGATATCGCAACTGGTTTAAAACAGGTAGATGGACTGAACTATACTGGCGGTAAAATTTTAGATCCGAATACTGGTAAAGTTTACGGGCTTAAAGCAAAACTTAGTTCAACTGGCAAACGCTTACATATGCGCGGCTATCTCGGAGTTTCAGCTTTAGGGCGTAATCAAATCTGGATTCGAGTAGAATAATAGTTCCTAATAAAAAAGCCGCAGAAGCGGCTTTTTTATTTTTAGCTCAGCTACAAGCTTCATCTTACGTTCATAGCAAAGCATTGCTTTTCTTATATTTGCACAGGATTTTCAACAGAAAAAATTTCTTTGTCTTCAAATCGATAAGCCATTAATTTTCTGCCCCAAACACAGCCACCATCGATATTCTGGATCTGCTCATTAATAGTTCGGCCCTCGAGCGCAGCCCAATGACCAAAAATAATCTGATGAGTTTGTGCGGCTTTGCTCGGAAATTCAAACCAAGGGAAATAACCTTCCGGCATTGGTGCATCCAAAGAATCTTTAAAACTAAACTCTAAAGCCCCTTCGGCATTGGTTAAACGCATGCGAGTCAAATAATTGGTAATACAACGTAAACGCGCAGAACCAGTTAGGTTATCTTCCCACAAATCTGGTTTAGAACCATACATGTCTGCTAAAAAAGCATCCAATACAGATAAATCTTCGTTTGCGAGTACAGCCTCGACCTCTTTTGCCAACGTTACAGTTTTTTGCGCATCCCAAATACAAGGTATGCCAGCATGAGTAAGGATCGTATGCTCGTTTGGCAATAAACATAATGGCTGTTTACGTAACCAATCGATTAACTCATCACCATCAATAGCATCAATAACGTCTTGGGTACGATCTTTTTCTTTAATCTCTTTTAAACCACGCGCACCCGCAATTAAAGTCAGGTCATGATTTCCAAGTACAGTTGCAGCAGCTCCACGATCAGCAAGCTTTTTAATAAAACGTAATGCCCCTACCGAGTTTTCACCACGTGCGACTAAATCACCAGCAAACCATAAAAAGTCTTGATCTGGATCAAAACGTATTTCTTTAAGCAAGGCTTTTAGAGCTTCAAAACACCCCTGCACATCACCAATAACATAGTTAAAACGCTTAGTCATTTACGCCACCATTTGATCGGCCAAAGCAACAAATTGGGCAAGTGTTAAGGTCTCTGGACGAGCCATCGGATCAACACCAGCTTTTTCAAAGCCATCTTCTGCAATCATACCTTTAAGACTGTTTCTTAATGTTTTGCGGCGCTGAGTAAATACA
This sequence comes from Acinetobacter sp. 22512, assembly GCF_052044755.1. Lineage (NCBI taxonomy): Bacteria > Pseudomonadati > Pseudomonadota > Gammaproteobacteria > Moraxellales > Moraxellaceae > Acinetobacter > Acinetobacter sp. 22512. Next base: position 10,242 of record NZ_JBQENP010000029.1, read on the forward strand.
TGGGCAACCAGTCGAGCTAAAGCTTTTTCATCTTTTGCTGTAATTGGCTTTTGATCATAAGGAACAAGGCGGAAAACAGCGCTCGTTACTTTAGGTGGTGGGTTAAATGCACCAGCTGGCACTTCAAATAAAAATGTTGGTTGACAGTAATACTGAATCATTACCGACAAACGTCCATATTCTTTCGTATTCGGTTCAGCAGTAATACGGTCAACCACTTCTTTTTGCAGCATAAAGTGCATATCTTTAACTTTGCTGCCAAATTCCAAGAGATGAAAAAGTAATGGGGTGGAAATGTTATAAGGTAAGTTACCGACTACACGTAATGGTCGGCCATCTTTTACCAGTTCGCTAAAGTCATATTTTAATGCGTCAGCTTCTATAATCGTCAAACGTTCAGGATGTAGAACACGTTCTGGTAGCCCAGCAGCTAAGTCACGATCTAGTTCCACTACTGTTAATGCATCACACTCCCCAATTAAAGGAGAGGTTAAGGCAGCTAAACCAGGTCCAATCTCAACAATATTGTCGCCTGTACGCGGACTTACAGAGCGCACAATTTTGGCAATGACTCGTTGATCATGTAAGAAGTTTTGACCAAAACGTTTACGAGCTTTATGCCCTTCATCTTTCGGGTTTAGGGCATTAATTTGATACATAGAACATTTCCAACATGAAAAATTTAGCTCGCTGCTAAAGATAAAGCTAAATCAACAGCGACATTTAAACTTGAGCTTTTTGCCAAACCAGTCCCAGCCAAAGACAATGCAGTGCCATGGTCAACCGAAGTTCGAATGAAAGGCAAACCCAATGTAATATTGATGGCTTCACCAAACCCTTGTGATTTTAACACAGGTAAACCTTGATCATGGTACATGGCAAGTACAGCATCTGCATTTTTAAGATGTTCTGGAGTAAACAAGGTATCTGCCGGCAAGCTTAAACTCATTTTAAACCCTTGCGCTCGATAACTTTCGAGTACTGGATTAATGGTTTCAATCTCTTCACGACCCAAATAACCATCTTCACCTGCATGAGGATTTAAACCACACACGAGTACACGTGGGTCTGTAATCTTAAATTTAGTTTTTAAGTCATGCAGTAAAATATCAATGACCTGATGCAATCGCTCTTTGGTAATTGCATCCGCTACATCTCTTAAGGGTAAATGTGTAGTTGCTAAGGCGACACGTAAAGTTTTGGTTGCAAGCATCATTACGACACGCTCTACACCTGCAAACTCTTGATAGTATTCAGTGTGACCACTAAACAAAATACCAGCATCATTAATAACCGATTTTTGCACGGGTGCCGTGGCTACTCCCACACTTTTACCAGACATTGCATAATCAGCTGAACGACGCAGTTGCTCTAATACATAAGCTGCATTAGCTGGGTTTAATTGACCATCAATGACAGCTGCTTCTAAAGGCACATGTTCTATATAGAGTTCATTCAGAGATGACGATTCAGGCTGTCCGGTATATTCTATAAATTGAATATCGACCCCAATTTTTTGGGCACGTTGCTCTAATAAGTCTCGGTCACCCAAGATAACAACAGGGCGTTCATCAACCCGCTTAGCCAAGCTCAAACAGATATCTGGACCAATACCAGCCGGCTCACCGGAAGTGACATATAATGGCAGCACAATCACTCCAGACACATAACAAGAATGTGTTTGATTTTAACATATCTGACATTCATCAGTTTATGGATTAAATTATATGGCTTAAACTGGATTTTTCTTGTGAGTTTGGACAAACTCGTTTAGAATGCTCGCTCCTTTTGTTTGGACAGATTCCATAGTCCAAACCAACTATAATAGGTAGTGGTTTAATGAAAACTCTCAGCGCTAAGCCAGCTGAAGTTCAACATGACTGGTATGTTGTTGATGCTTCTGGCAAAACTTTAGGTCGCCTTGCGACTGAAATCGCTCGTCGTTTACGCGGTAAGCACAAAACTTCTTATACTCCTCACGTTGACACTGGCGATTACATCGTTGTGATTAATGCTGAACAAGTTCAAGTGACTGGTAAAAAATCACTTGATAAGAAATATTATCGCCATACTGGTTTCCCTGGTGGTATCCGTGAGACTAACTTCGAGAAGTTAATTGCTCACAAACCTGAAGCTGTTCTTGAAAAAGCGGTTAAAGGCATGTTACCAAAAGGTCCTCTTGGTTATGCAATGATCAAAAAAATGAAAGTGTACGCTGGTACTGAGCATCCGCATGCTGCTCAACAGCCACAAGTTTTGGACATCTAAGGGATACAGCACATGGCTACTAATTATGGTACAGGTCGCCGTAAGACCGCAACTGCACGTGTTTTCTTGTCAGCTGGTACAGGTAAACTCGTTATTAACAACCGTACTTTAGAGCAATATTTCGGTCGTGAAACTGCTCGTATGGTTGTTCGTCAACCTTTAGAACTTTTAGAAGTTACTGAAAAGTTTGACCTTTACATCACTGTTAAAGGTGGTGGTATCGGTGGTCAAGCTGGCGCGATCCGTCACGGTATTACTCGTGCGCTTATCGCTGCTGACGAAACTTTAAAACCTGTTCTACGTCAAGCTGGTTTCGTTACTCGTGATGCTCGTGAAGTTGAACGTAAGAAACTTGGTTTACGTAAAGCTCGTAAGCGTCCTCAATTCTCTAAACGTTAATTCGTTTATCGATTTGGACAAAAAGCCTTGGATTTTTCCAAGGCTTTTTTATTATGAAAATAGAGCCAGCAAATACAAACTTATAAATATAAACAAACTATCTCTTTAGAACCGTGATTTCCTACAGCATTTTTAGTATCCTAATCGATTCACTCAACCACGTCGTCTTGTGATATGTCGGTCGAAAACACCTCTATTCAGGGGATTACCCTTTACAGTCATGCTGATGATTTCCGTTCTCATTGGATTCGTTTCTTATTAGCAGAAAAACAAATCAAATATCAATTAATCATAACTGACCATGAAGACGAAGATTTAGCCAGCTTAAATCCTTACAACCAATTACCGATGTTGGTCGAACAAAATCTTAAATTATTTTCAGCGCCTATCATCGCTGAATATTTAGATGATCGTTATCGTCAAAGTAAGCTTTATGCTGATGCACCTATGATGCGTGCGGAACAGCGTCAGTATATCTGGAGACTTGAAAACGACTGGTTTAAGTTAGCAGATCACATGTTAAAACATGCTGACTCACTAAATGTCGAACAAAAGCAAAAAGCTCAAAAAGAACTACGTGAAACATTAATTTCACTTACTCCCCTATTTCAGCATTTTCCGTATTTCATGTCTGAGAATTTTACAATCTTAGACTGCATGCTTGCGCCTATCTTTTTAAGATTAAATAGCATGGGAATTGATTTACCCAAACAGCACTGTCGACCTATATTTTTGTACTGTAAACGTATCTTTGAACGGCCTTCTTTTGCTAAATCAATGACGCCTCAAGAGAAAAACCGTTACAATGAACTATTAAATATGGAATAGCGTGATATGTCTGAGCAAACTATTGATTTAACCCCTACACGTCCTTATCTTGCTCGTGCAATCTATGAATGGATTTGTGATAACCAGCTTACTCCTTATCTATTAGTTGATGCGACACAACCGTATACCGACGTTCCGCAACAATTTGTTAAAGATGGGCAAATTGTTCTAAATATTGTGCCCCATGCAGTTCATCAATTGCTTATTACCAATGAAGCTATTACTTTTTCAGCTCGTTTTGGCGGAGCATCAAAAGACATTTATGTTCCTATTCAAGCGGTTTTAGGGATTTATGCACGAGAAAATGGACAAGGTTTATTCTTTGATCCTGAAGAATATGCCAATGTAACACCTGTAGAAAATACAGTAGAGTCAGAAGTACAAGAAGCAACTGAAACAACATCGACTAAGAAAAAACCATCGTTAAGAATTTTAGATTAAATTTAGAGGAAGAAAGCATGGCATTTGATTTAGTCCAATACTTTGCTGAGCAGATAAAAATTCAAAAGCCTCAGCTTTTAAATCAATATCCAGTTAATGAAAAAAATAAACTGATTGATGAGGTGAATATTCTTACGCTTGGAAAACTGATTAGTTTATGGCGTCAGAATGATAATAAGATTTATCAAGAAATCAAAACCTCAGATCCACTTTATATTCAAGAAGTTGCTCGTCATTTAACGACTTCTAAACATAATCAGTCGACTTTAAAAAATTCAGAACTAGAACAGAGTATTTCTGAGATTTTAACTTTGCAGTTAGCAGAACTTAATCAGCTCGATGAAACAGGTGGTTTTGGGCATAATGGCTTAAAAGAATTAATTTTAGGTCAGATTGAACACTTATCAGGTCAAGCTGAAGATTGGGTTTGGTCAACAAACCACCTAAATGAATTAATTGGTTCTAAACCTGTGGAACAAGAAGAGCTATCATTGGATACAACAATGAAGGAGTTCAACCAAATGGTTCACCAAGCCCAACCTCATCATGATGACGTGCATATTGAAGAACAAGCTGCAGAAATTTCTGTACCTACATGGTCAAAGATTGTTGCCCCTGTAGTTGCTTTAGCAATTTTGGGCTATCTCTACTGTATTTATACACAGCTCGTTTAATTTGATTTTTATATAAAAAAAGGGGAATTCATTATTCCCCTTTTTATAATTAAAATTAGAATATTTTATTTTTGAATATTTTATTAACATTCTATTACAATTGTTTTATTCAGATTTTAAAATATATAATGTAAAACTCAGCACAATATTAAAAGTATAATGTAAAAATAATCTTATAATATTTTTTATAATCTGACATTTTCTGTCACTTATTTCCCAAAACAACAATTTCTCTATTTCTTTGATTTATTGACTTCAAATTGAGCAGAAATATAATGAATTTCAACTACTTTTAGGAAAAAGTAGTAAATATAATTTTAGAATCCTGAGAGATAAAAACATGGCTAAACTTTCTTTAGATAGCTTAACTGAAATTGATGGTTTTATTGCATCTGCACTTGTTGATTCAGAAAGTGGTTTATCACTTGCAACTCAAGGTGGTGGGGAAATTGATTTAGAATTGGCAGCTGCCGGCAATACAGAAGTAATCCGCGCAAAACGAAACATCGCCAATGCTTTGAAATTAAATGACAATATTGAAGACATTTTAATTACATTAGGTAAGGCTTACCATTTAATTAGACCTCTAGAAAGTAATAATAATTTATTCCTTTACTTAGTCCTTGACCGGAGTAAGTCAAATTTAGCAATGGCTCGCCACGAGTTAAAGTCATTTGAAAAAGAGTTAGACTTTAGCTAATTAATCTGAAATGTGCTTTTTATACCTATTATAAAGAGCACATTAAAACCCCTCTCTTATTCAATAAAATTTAATGTGATACTATGGATAGGCATTGCATAAATATTGCAACCTCTGGTTTAAGCTTAAAAGTTTCGGATGAATTAAAAACTTTAATCAGAAATTTAATATCTAATCAGTATGATATTAATTGGGTTAATATTTCTAATATTCATATTGATCTATTATTAATTAACGAAAACTTTTTTGATTCAGATAATATTCAAAATATTCTTCAAAAGAAAAAATGTCCTTATTTAAAAATTAGTAAAACTCCCTCAAAAAATGGATATCAAGTTGATGAACACACCCTGCATCTGCCACTAGAAAAAGTAGAGTCTTTACTTAACTGGATAGAAATAAACTTATTATCGTATTTGAACAAAAAAAATACTGCTGTAGTTTCAGATTTATCAAATGAGCTACTGTTGATTGATGATAAGTTTATAAGGAATTTACACAGTCCAGAAAATGCCAGACTACATATTTTTGATGATAAAGGTACTCTAGCCATTATTGATAATAGAACTCAAATTGCTTGGTTAGAGCCATCACGCCAACATACGCGAACCAATCAAAGCTTTGATTTTACTTTTGCTAATACTTCAGACTTCACTAAGGTTTCGCGTAAAAAAGATTATTATTTACAGGACTGGTTATGGAATCTGATTTGGAATTCAAACAATTTTGAAAATCTAGCCTCGAAGGATAGCTATTTTAAAATTGATCATTGGCCACAGCCCTATCAAAAAGAATATAGAAAAGTGAGCCTACAACTCTCTGCATGCTTTATACAGGGAGCTAAAATTACTGATGTGGCTAACCAGCTTAACTTATCAATTGATGATGTCTTACGCTTCGTTACAGCTTGCTTAATGGCAAATAATGGAAAATTTATTTCTGCAAGCAAATGCACTTACACGCCAAATTCGTACTTAGAGAATTCAAATACAGAGAATCATTTTTTTAAAAATTTTATAGGGAAAATTAGACGGCGATTTGGTCTTTAAGGGAAGTTATGATTATACAGCAATATAAAATTGTCTTTGCAGGTAGCATGGGGGCAGGAAAAACAGAAGCGATTAAATCACTATCTGAAATTCCAATTCTAGAAACAGAAGCATTCAATACAGATGTTCAAAGCCATCAGAAAACCCAGACCACTGTAGGGATTGATTATGGTGAAATTACTTTAGATGATGGAATCAAAATCGGACTCTATGGAACCCCAGGACAAAGCCGTTTTGATTTTATATGGTCGGTCATTTGTGAAGGTGCAATCGGTGTTATTTTATTATTAGATCATAATAGCTCTAATCCAATTGCCGAGTTAGAAAGCTATTTAGAAACCTTTAAAAATTATAACGACAATATTGCGATTGGTATTACTCATGTTGACGAAAATAAAGAGTCATCACTTCAACAATATCGTCATTGGATAAAAGCAAATGCACTACCATACCCTCTTTTTTTTATTGATGCACGTGAGCAAGAACAAATTTTAATGATTGTTGAATCATTAATTGCATCACTTGAAGTCAAGGTAGGCTCAACATCTCAAGGGAATGATCATGCTTAGTATCCCAACTCAAAAACGAACCGCTCCAACACAATTACTACAACTTGCAAAAGCCGAAGCTCATAATATTTTGATGAATACGCGTGGTGTAGATTTTGTCATGATTTGCTCTTCTGATGGTTTTGAATTAGCAACAGTGAGCCACAAGAACCACCATAACACTACTAAGTTAGCAGCCGTAAGTAGCTCAATTTTGGCAATGGTCACTGCATTTTTAAAAGAGATTCAACTCACGGGCTGTAACAACATTACTTTAGATGCAGATAATGGCAAGGCCATTTTAACTGCTATTCCTGCTGTTCATCACCCAATGGTCATGGTTACGCTAAGTAATAAAGAAGTCCTTTTAGGTCAACTACTATATAGCCTAAAAAAAGCAAGTCAGACAATTGCAGAGGCCGATGGAGAATAAATCAGGACTCCTGATTTAAAGTAAAATACCGCTCATATAGAGCGGTATTTTTTACTAGATTTGAATAGTAAATAACATCTGCCGTTTTTTTACTTGCTGCCCTTGCTGACCTAAAACATCATCAACCACTCCATCCACATCCGATTTAATCTGCTGTTGGATTTTCATGGCTTCAAGCACTAATAAAGTTTGGCCTTTTATGACTTGATCACCTTTATTGACCAATATATTTACTACCGCACCATCCATTGGCGCACGAATTTTGCCATCACCAGCCACATCAGCTATTTCGGGGGCAGCATAAGTTACGTTGCGAATTGCAACATTGCCATTATCTTGATCTAAATAAAGCTGATCATCATTTAATACATATTGCACACGGCGACGTACACCATCAATTAAATAAACTAATTGCTCTATCGTTCTTTCAAGCACTTCAATACAAATAGTTTGATCGCAGAGCTGTACCGTAAACGTATTATTTAGCGATGAAAGCTGTAATTGAACTTGCTGATCATCATATTTAAGCTTTAATGGTAATGGTACACCTAGACCCGTTTGCCACACTGCCGTACCATTACTTTGACTAAATAATGCAGCAGCAATGGCTAAGGTTTCTAAAGATAGAACCTGCTTATGTAGACTGCTGTCATTTTGAAAATGCTGTTGAATGAATGCGGTATTGGTATCCCCTGCAACCACGATTGGATGACGCAGTAAATTGACCAAAAACTGCTTATTACTATTTACACCTAGCAACACACAGTCATCAACTGCACGTGCCAATAAGCGAATCGCATCCTCACGGGTTTTCCCATATGCAATCACCTTCGCCACCATCGGGTCATAAAATGGACTAACTTCATCAGTTGCTAACATGCCATGATCGATTCGCACATTTGGCAAAGCTGCAGGCTTCCAACGTAAAATTTTTCCTGTTTGTGGCAAAAAATCCTGACGTGGGTCTTCTGCATACAAACGCACTTCGATCGCATGTCCATTTAAGGTCAATTCCTGTTGCTTTAAAGGTAACTGCTCACCATTCGCCACACGTAACTGCCATTCAACTAAATCCAACCCTGTAATAAGCTCAGTGACCGGATGTTCTACCTGCAAACGGGTATTCATCTCCAAAAAGTAAAATGCACCCGATGCATCTAGCAAAAACTCAACTGTACCTGCCCCAACATAAGCACATGTTTTTGCCGCTGCTACGGCTGCCTCACCCATTTTCTGACGCAGTTCAGGCGTCATCACCGGACATGGAGCTTCTTCAACTACTTTTTGATGACGGCGCTGAATTGAACAATCACGTTCAAACAAATACACATAATTGCCGTGAGTATCACCAAAAACCTGAATTTCGACATGGCGTGGAGCAATGACTGCTTTTTCCAAAATGAGCTCGCCAGAACCAAAAGCATTTTCAGCTTCTGAACGTGCGGTTTGTAATGCCTCAAACAACTCGGATGCTTGCTGTACCAAACGCATGCCACGACCGCCACCACCCGCAGAAGCTTTGACCATAATTGGAAAGCCAATCTGCTCAGCTTGAGTTGCTAAATATTCGAGATCTTGTCGGTCACCTTCATACCCCGGCACACAAGGGACGCCCGCCTCAATCATGGCGATTTTTGAAAGGCGTTTACTGCCCATTAACTCAATTGCAGAAGCGGTAGGCCCAATAAAGGTAATCTGGTTGTCGATACATGCCTGAGCAAAATCAGTATTTTCTGACAAAAAACCATAGCCGGGGTGAACTGCATCCGCCCCTGTTTTTTTGCAAGCTTCAATAATTTTAGCGATGGAGAGATAAGACTCTGATACTTTTGAAGCACCAATATAAACAGCTTCATCAGCCTCTTGCACATGGCGAGCATTACGGTCTGCATCGGAATAAACTGCGACGGTTTGGTAACCCATTGCCTTGGCTGTTTGCATCACGCGAACTGCAATCTCACCACGATTGGCAACTAGTATTTTTGAAAATTTCATTATTTTTATCCTTATCTCTTATGATTCATCGGCCCAATTTGGTAACCTTTTCTGGATAAAAGCCATTGTTCCTTCTTGTCCTTCAGCACCACCAACCGCTTGAGCAAACTGCTGTGCAGCATCGTTAAGCAATTCATTTAAAGGTTCATTGAGCGTTCGATGTAACAGTGCTTTAGTCGCACGCGAAGCTTGAGGAGCTGCTCGTTTAATTTGCTGAATTGTTTCTTGTAAAGCTTGCTCAAGTTCAATTTCATTATGTGCAATTTGATGAACCACACCGACATTCAGTGCCGTATGCCCTTCAAAGCGCATACCTAATAAAGCTAATCGACGAGCTTGAGTTAGACCAATACGTTTCACTACAAAAGGAGCAATTTGCGCAGGAATCAAACCAAGTCCAGTTTCAGGTAAACCAAACTGAGCATTGTCACGGCTAATGGCAACATCGGAAACACATGCCAGACCAAAACCACCGCCTAACACTGCGCCTTCTAAAATCACCACAACCGTTTGCGGTGCGGCTTCAACTTGCTCAAGCAAGGCACCAAAACGGCGGTTAAAGTCCACATAAGGTTGTAGACTGCCAACATGAGCTGCCTCAACACGTAAAGTTGCCATGTCTTTAATGTCACCACCCGCACAAAAAGTTCCACCTTCCCCACGGATAATTACCGCGCGAATTGAAAGGTCATCGCGAATGGCAGCAAAAACTTGCTGAATTGCATTGACCATATTCAAGTTCATGGCATTACGGCTCTCTGGTCGATTTAACCAAAGGTATAAAATACCGCCGTCCTGTTCCAATTGAATACTGTCATCTATATCTAAAACTTGTAGAGATGCTGAAAGTGTCATGGTGTATTCCTTATATTTATTTGTGCTTTTTAGGCAGAATATCCATCAACTTACAGATAATCCCTAGCATAATCTCATCTGCCCCACCCCCAATAGACCCTAGGCGGCCATCACGATACAGCTGCGACGCTGGGTTATCCCACATGAAGCCATTGCCGCCCCAGTATTGCAGACAACTATCAGCAACTTCACGAGTTAAACGTCCAGCTTTGAGCTTTGCCATAGACGCCAACATCGTGACATCCTCGCCCGCAATATGCTGTTCGCATGCTTGATAAGTTAATGCTTTGAGTGCTTCCACTTCGGTCATAAGTTCAGCAAAGCGGAAATGGATATATTGGTTATTAATGAGAGGCTGATCAAAAGTGGTACGCTCTTTGGTGTAATTAATCGTTTGCTGAATACAATGCTGCAAGCCGCCAATCGCATTAGCACATGCCCATAAGCGCTCTTCCTGAAATTGCATCATTTGCATCATAAAGCCCATACCTTCAACACCCACCAAGTTACGCTGTGGTACACGTACATTGTCTAAATAAACTTGTGCTGTGGTTGTTGAACGCATCCCTAATTTATTAAGTGGCTCTGAAAAACTAATCCCTTTAGTTTTTGCTGGCACAATAATCATTGACTTATTAACGTGAGGTTTATCATCAGACGTGTTGGCTAAAAGGCACAAGAAGTCGGCCTGCAAGGAGTTGGTAATCCACATTTTGCTGCCGTTAATGACATAGTCATCGCCATCTTTTTTTGCAGTTGTTTTAATAGCAGCAACATCCGAACCAGCATGTACTTCTGATACTGCAATGGATGCAACATATTCCCCTGCAATCGCTGGTGTTAAAAACTCATCACGTAACTCTTTACTTCCAAAACGTGCCAAAGCAGGTGTTGCCATATCGGTTTGTACACCAATAGCTAAAGGCACCCCGCCACAAGCTGCATAGCCAATTTCTTCTGCAACCACGAGGTTATATGAATAATCTAACGCTAAACCGCCATTTTCTTCTGGCTTACAAATTCCTAATAAACCAAGATCACCCATCTTTTTAAATACGTCGTGGATTGGGAACTGCCCTTCAGCTTCCCATTCTGGAATATGTGGATTCAGCTCATTTTGAACAAATTGACGAGCTGTACGGCGCAATGCTTCATGTTCAGCAGTAAATTTCATGGTTTTATTCCTATTAATTTTTTTAATTGCGGTAAAGGTTGATTAAAAACGGGACACACCAAAACGAGTTGAATTTAGCTCTCGTTGCTGTGCTTCATAAATGGTTTGTAAAAGGAAAATTAATAATTTTCGGGTATCTCGTGGATCGATAATGCCATCGTCATGTAGCATGGCCGTATTGAAAAGCGCGGTAGATTGTTGTTCCAATTTCATGGCCGTGCTTTGCTCAAGAAAATCGAGCATTTGCGGATTCGGTTCCTGACCGGAAGCTTTTTGTTTTCCTTCAGCCACAATGCGTAGCACTTTTCCGGCTTGAGCAGCACCCATTACGGCAACATGCGAATTTGGCCAAGCAAAAATAAAGTCTGGTGATAGGCTTCGACCACACATCGCGTAATTGCCAGCACCATACGACCCTGCCACAACAATTGAAATTTTAGGTACAGAACAATTGGCAACCGCTTGAATCAGTTTCGAGCCGTGTTTGATAATACCGTTTTGCTCTGCGTCAGTTCCTACCATAAAACCTGTGGTGTTATGCAAAAACAATAACGGACGCTTAGTCTGTTCACACAGATGTATAAACTGAGCCGCCTTCGCTGCCCCTTGAGGTGTAATCGGACCATTATTGGTAATAATACCGATGTGTAATCCGCCAATCTTCGCCCAGCCACACACCGTTAAATCATCATATTCCTGTTTAAATTCTAGAAAATCTGAATCGTCAATAATGCGGGCAACCACTTCTTTCATATCAAATGGTTGTTTAGGATCACTTGGAATCACACCCAATAATTCCTCGGTATCGTAACGAGGTTCTTTATAAGTTACATCAACTGGTTTGATTTGCTCTTTCCAGTTCAGATGTTCAAAAATTTCACGTGCAAGTCGAATACCATCAGCATCATTTTCAGCCAAATATTCTGCTGTTCCAGCGACCTGCGCATGCATTTCTGCCCCGCCCAACTCTTCAGCTGTTGCTACTTCACCAGTGGCAGCCAAGAGTAAAGGGGGACCTGCAAGAAGCATCTCGGTTTGCTTACGTACAGCAATTACATAATCTGAAAGACCGGGCTGATAAGCACCGCCTGCCGTTGCATTACCATGCACCACTGCAAGCTGTGGAATACCTGCCGCAGAAAGACGTGCCTGATTGGCAAATGTCATACCACCATAAGTAAATACTTCAGCAGCATAATTTAAGTTGGCACCTCCACTTTCGGTCAGCGTAATCAGTGGGAGTTTTTGTTCCAAAGCAATTTTTTGCAAGCGCAAGGTTTTCTGTACACCCATGGGTGACATGGTCCCACCTTTAATTGCACTATTACTTGCTGAGACCAGACAACGCACACCACTGACAAAACCAAGGCCAGCAATTACCCCGCCTCCAGCTTCTGAACCATCTTTATCATCATGCATGTTGTAGCCGACCAAGCCACACAGCTCAACAAAAGGTGAATCAGCATCGAGTAACAACCGTACACGCTCATGCGGTAGAATCTTGCCCTTTTTATCGAATTTCGGTTTGGCAGCATATGATTTATCAATACTTTTTTGCTGAATTGCACGGACTTCACTCAGTTGAGTAAGCAATGCCTCTTTATTCTTTTGATACTGTTCACTACCAACAGCAATTTCGGATTGGACAATAGTCACTGTTATTCCTCCTCAGCCTCAGTCTTTTTCTGAAAAATTTCAGGAATAAACGCGCGATGGAAACCATTATAAGACTGACTATTTGTTGCTTCAGCTAGTGGATACATTCGTGTTCCTTGCGATGCGGCACCATCAATACGCAAAGTTACTCCTGACACAAAAGCCGCAGCATCGGACAGTAAATAACAAATTGCCGATGAAACTTCTGACTCAGTTCCCATACGTTTGAGCGGTACATTGCCAGCAAGACTTGGAATAATTACTTTGGCAAAATCACCGCTATAATTATCCATACCGGATGACACAATCCACCCCGGTGCAACCGCATTTACACGAACGCCAGATTTGCCCCACTCAACCGATGCTGTTTTAGTTAAGTTATCAACCCCTGAACGCGCAGCACCAGAATGTCCCATTCCCGGCATGCCGCCCCACATATCAGCAGTCATATTTACAATACTGCCACCATGTTTAGCCATCCATTGGTTATAAGCTTCACGCATTAGATAGAAAGTTGCGTGTAAATTATTACGCACGACTGCATCGAAACCATTCGCTGAAATATTCTCTAAAGCTGAGGGGAACTGGCCGCCAGCATTATTTACCAAGCCATCTAGTTTGCCGAATTTCTCAATCACTTCGGCAATCATATTTTTCACTTGTTCTTCTTCACGGTTATCACAAACAATGAAATGAACTAAGCCCCCATCTTCTATAATTTCTTGGCTTACTTTCTCTAATTTTTCAATTTTTCGTCCTGTAATCACTACTTGAGCGCCGAGGGCTGCAAGCTCATGTGCCGTACAACGCCCTATTCCAGAGCCACCACCTGTCACAATAATGACTTTATTGGCGAAAGCATCTGGTCTAAATATTGATTGATAACTCATCTTTGTTTCATCCATTTATTTTATTTTTCTAAAAGATGTGCCGGAACTTTTACAGGCATATCCAATAATTGTTGTGCAAAGGCCTTCCCTTGCGGATCTATACGTAGACTTGCAACACCACCGCCACCCAAGGCATTTTCTAGCATAAAATTTAGTGCATTCAAACCCGGTAACTCATAACGGATTACTCGCCCTTTCTCTGCATCTAAGACATGTTGCATATAGCTTGCAACAGCCTCTTCCATCAGTGCTGCACGAATCCATGGCAAATATTCTGCTTTACGTGCAATCACACCAATATTGCTATGATTGCCTTTATCACCACTGCGGGCATGAGCAATTTCAATCAAAGGAACTTCAATTTCATCTCCTTGATAAATTGCATTTTCACCTGCCTTTAAATTAGGCAATTGCTCTGTAGAAACTCCTTGTGGAATCTCAACTGGGTAGCGTTTTCCTTCAAAATCGATTTCGACACTTACTTGATTTTTATCTATTAAAAATGAAAATAGTTTAATCACTGGCGATGCTTTTGGACGCCCCCCCACTATCCCTGCCAAAGCCGGAGCCATGCCTGTTGAAGCCTGAGCAATTTCCGATGCAAAGAACATACATGCTTCTTTAAACATGTGTTTTACAGCTATTTTGATCACAACTTCACGGCTATTTAATGCTCGAGCATGTTCGCCATAGGTACTTTCAATACCTAAAATCTCAACAGACTTTTCACTAAAAGGTGGTACCGAACGCATTGCTAAAACACGTTCGCACTTAGTCAAAATCGCATCAGCAATGACTTGTGCTTTTTGTGGTGCCTCACGTCCTGCAATTAAAAAACTCACTAAAACCCGATAACCATCTGGATAGGTCGCACTGACTTTATATTGTGTAGTTGGTGCTTGTCCTTTCGCTCCCGTCACACGGACTCGATGCTCCCCAACTTGTTCTAAATGCACTTGGCTGAAATCAGCAATTACATCGGGTAGTAAATACGCTTGAGGATTGCCTATTTCATAAACAATTTGCTCTGCAACCGTAGCGGTAGAAACTAGACCACCTGTACCTTGAGGCTTAGTTACAACAAATGAGCCATCTCCACTCACTTCAACCACTGGAAAACCCATGTTGTCGAAGCCCTGCACCAATTGCCAATCGGTAAAATTACCACCCGTACATTGAGCTCCACATTCAATGACATGACCTGCCAACGAACCTTGCGCCAATTTGTCATAGTCATCGAGTGACCATTGATATTCATGAACTAAGGGTGCAAGTACCACAGCAGAGTCAACTACACGGCCAGTAATTACAATATCAGCGCCTAAGTCTAAGGCGTCACGAATAGCCACCGCCCCTAAATAAGCATTACTACTCGCCACTTGTTCTGGCAAAGCTTCCCCGCTAAACATTTCCCGAATATTTTGCTGTTTGAGGTGCTCATGTTGCGGTAAAAGATCATCACCTAACACCACGGCAACTTTCAGGTCTAGACCATATTCTTTAATTATTTTTTGCAAGGCATCTCGACATGCCAATG
The DNA here is from genome assembly GCF_052044755.1 of Acinetobacter sp. 22512. Lineage (NCBI taxonomy): Bacteria > Pseudomonadati > Pseudomonadota > Gammaproteobacteria > Moraxellales > Moraxellaceae > Acinetobacter > Acinetobacter sp. 22512. The sequence goes on from NZ_JBQENP010000029.1 coordinate 25,689, forward strand.
GGTTAACACCACCAGCATTACTAATCACCTTAATCTTTTTCTCTGCAATTTTTTTAAGTAGAGGCGCCATGACACGACTGACAAAATCTAAAGCATAGCCATGTTTCGGCTCTACCATTTTCGCTTTGGCCATAATCGACATGGTGATTTCTGACAAGTAATCAAAAACCAAATAATTAATATCGGTTAGATGTACCAATTGAAAAGCAGCAGTATTGGTATCTCCCCAAAAACCTGAGGCACACCCTATTTTTACGACACGCTCATCATCTTGTTGATTACTTGCCATCTTGTTTCTCATTATTTTGTTTAAAAATTACACTCAACATTACCAAGCAAGCGCTTGGTTTGTAAAGAGCAAAATGTTATTGTGAAATTGACTAAAACTGCCAAACTCGACAACTAGCCTAAAACATGGTGAGATTTAGCAAAATTTTTTCCGTAAATATTTTTATATAAAGGATCCAGCTTTCGTATGATTGCGACTTCAATTGAACAGATTCCACATATTTCTTGCTTTGACGATAGCCCGCGTGGTCGTTTATTACAGGGAGCTGCCTATCTATTTCACAAACAAGGTTATGATAAAACCACTGTCCGCGAACTTGCTCAATTTATTGGAATTCAATCAGGTAGCTTATTTCATCACTTCAAGAGTAAAGATGACATCCTAGCTCACGTAATGGAGCAAACTATCATTTACAATCTTGCTCGTTTAAAAGATGCAGCCGCTCAATCTACCGATCCAGAACACCAATTACGAGCTCTTATTAAAGCAGAACTCATTTCAATTACTGGAGATACTGGTGCAGCCATGGCTGTTTTAGTTTATGAGTGGTTTGCGCTGTCAAAAGAAAAACAAGATTATCTTTTAGAAATGCGTAATGAGTATGAACAAATCTGGTTAGATGTCATTGAAAAGTTACGCACTCAAAGCAAGATAAAACATGATGCCTTTATTTGGCGAAGATTAGTTGGTGGTGCGATTTCATGGACTGTCACTTGGTATAAATCTGAAGGTAAAGTCAAAATTGATGAGTTAACTGAAATGGTGTGGGAGATGGCTTTGAAATAAAAAAGGTGGCTCAATGACCACCTTTGCAGAATCAATAACCAAGCTGCTTACTAATCAAATCTTTCATAATTTCTTCAGCACCACCACCAATCATATTAACCTTCACTTCACGGTAAATACGTTCAGATTTAGTTCCACGCATAAAGCCCATACCACCTAATGTTTGCACAGCTGCATCAGCACAAAATTGCATTGTGCGAGTCGCAACATTTTTCAGCATCGAGATTTGAGCGACTAACTCAGGCCCTTGTAGTTTTGGCTGAGTCATTTTCCATGCAGTTTCTTCAAGTAATGCCCGTGTTGAGGTTAATTGCGTTGCCATATCTACCAATTTATGACGAACGACTTGATGGTCTATTAATCTCTTACCAAAAGTTTTCCGTTGCTGGGCCCAATCTAGAGCTTCTTCATAGCAAACTAATGCATAGCCATAAGCCACTACACCCAAGAAAAAACGCTCCATATTAAAGTTATTCATAATAACTTTAAAACCAGCATTTTCTTTACCGAGCAGATTTGATGCTGGTACTCGCACTTGATCAAAATGCAAATGCGCCGTATCTGAAGCCCACCATCCCATTTTTTTCAAAGGTGTTTTAGTAATTCCTTCACTGTGAGCATCAACAAGCAACATTGAAATGCCTTCTGCGCCTGTTTTAGTTGGATCTGTACGCACTGCAACCGTATAGTAATCTGCACGAATCCCCGATGTGATAAATGTTTTCTCACCCGAGACAACATAATAGTCACCATCACGAACAGCTTTAGTTTGTAATGCAGCCACATCAGAACCACCGCCTGGTTCTGTAATCGCTAATGCTGAAATCTTTTCTCCTGAAATAATCCTTGGTAAAACTTTTGACTTTAGTTCTTCACTTCCAAAATGCTGAATCGGTGGTGCTCCAATTGTATGTACCATGAGTGAAATATGTACTCCACCCGAACCAGCTTTCGCCATTTCTACACCAGCCAGTAATGAATAAAATGGATCTGCATCAGGAATACCGCCATATTCCTCAGAAAAACCTAAACCTAATAGACCAATTTCAGCAGCCTTCTTATATAGCTCTCTTGGAAATGTCTCAGCCTCATCCCATTCATTAACGAAAGGAGCCATTTCTTTTTGTACAAATCGACGAACATTATCAGCAAAAGCAATATGTTGTTCATTATAGTAAATTGGGTTTGGTTGCATTTCTACAGATGTCCTGATGTTTTTATTTAATTCCAGAACATATCTTGTCATGTTTGCCATCAATCAAAAGTTGCAAGAATCTCCATTTTCTTGGCATAAAACATCAAAGCTTCTTCTTTTTATTTAAATACAATGCAATGCCTATACTCTTAAGCAACAACGAAAACCACGGGCAGCATAATAAGATTGTGCTCCATTATGATAAATAAAGACACGACCATATCGACGATCAGCAAAAAGTGCTCCATCTAGTTTACGAATCTCATTTGGGGTTTTGAGCCAACTTGATGTTTTAAGGTCAAACTCTTCAATTTCTTGTAATTGGTAATATTGCTTTTCTGTTAAAAGTTCAACACCCATTTCCTTAGCTATATCTATTGCGCTATTTTTAGGAGGATGATCTTTTCTAGATTCTAGAGCCTCACGATCATAGCAAAGGCTTCTACGACCTTTAGGTGTCTCAAGAGAGCAATCTACAAATAAATATTCGTCTTTCTGCTGATCATAAGCAATAACATCAGGCTCCCCTCCTGTATTTTCCATTTCCAGCAATGACCAAAGTTTATCAGGAACCTTAATTAGTTTATTTTGCACATCCGACCACTCTATTTCTGTATGACGATGTGTATTTTTTTCAAATCTATTCTTTAATAATTCAAGGAGTAACTCTATTTGCTTTTGAGTTAGCTGTTTTTTATCTACCATTAAATAAGTCCTTATATTTATTAAATTGAACGGCCATCAAAATAATTTATTTTATTTAATATCAATGGCTTCTCCGCCTAGTACACTAATTGCAGAGATAGAACTAAATCCAATACCTCTACATTAGGTTCCATAATTAAGATAATCAATAATCGTTTACTATATATTTAATTCCAAAAGTGTCCACAACGCTTACATCTATTACCATTTCTAAAAGAAAATAAAGGTAGGCCCAAAAACATAAACGCTAAAAAGGCAGATTTTTTTCCTTTATTATTAACTTCTATATCCAAGCTTCCACACTCAGGGCAACATTCTTTACTCTCCCCAAACTTTTGTTCAAGCTCATCACTAAAGTCTTTTTCAAGAAATGACTTCGCTTCATCAATATAGTTTTCTGGAACTAATAAACGAACCCCACCTAAAGCATTAGAATAAAACCAATCCATATTAATTGTATGCTCATTTTCAATATAAACAGGAATTCCAAATACTTCTAGTTGAGTCTTTGCAATTTGTGCCTCATAAGGAAATGAGAAAGTTTTAATTACGATCCATTGCATATTAAATTTCTAATTAGGTAAATAATTTTAGAGTAGCTTTATTTCTTTATAATTTGAATCAATTTCAGTATCTAAAGAATTGAGGATACAAATTCCGCGCATAAAAAAACACCCCCATTCATTAGAACGGGGGTGTTTAGAATAATGAGCTGGCGATG
>NZ_JBQENP010000030.1:0-26942 GCF_052044755.1 Acinetobacter sp. 22512
TTTTAAAAACTGCTTAACTAACTGTCCAACTTTATGGGGTCAGATCATTCCACCGCAAAGGGGGCACGCAGGGATTTCCACAAAAAAGTTAGACTTTTTCGTGTACTTTGGCTGATGGTCTGCTAAAACCAACTGGCAATGTAGGCCAGCCCGCAAAGGATAGTATCCGCTTTTGTTGTCGTCAAGCGTGGGAAATGACATTTGTTTTAAAATAGATCGTTAAAAAGAAAGAAATTAGCCATCGGAAATGGGCTTATATATTCATAGAAAAATAAGGATATACCTTTCTTGCTTTATTAATTTAGTAACTACATAGCAAACTATAGATTAGCTCTAGAGATGACTTATATATTTAATTTTAAGCATTAATCTTTGCAACATAATTAGAATAATAAATAAAATGGGATATGCTAAAAAAACTAGCCCTTGTTAGAGCTTCAATAAAATTATTTTTTTGTTCGCATCTCCCAGAATTTATCGCCCTCAAAATTGACATAGTCAGTTATAAAATATTCAAAGTTGACTGAACAATACCAATCTGAGCGATTATCAAAAGGTAAAGCGATAAGTACAACGCCATAATCCTTACTTTCAGGATCACACCTTAACAATAACAAATCTGAATCACCATAAAACTCACCAATTATCAAATCCCCCTTAGTGAAGTCTTTAGGCCTTAACTCTCTATAATATTTATTAGATGACTGTAACTCATCAATACTAAATATTCTCGCTCCCCATTGCCCATATTCCTCATCCTTGAATAAATCAGCCCCATTACTAACTAAGAGGAACTCCTTAAACTCTGTGGGTAATTGCAAATCGATATCATCAAATCTATCTGGTGAAATACCATTATTCAAAATACAACGAAACTGAAAAAAAGTTTTTTCTCCTCTATGAACAGCGTGCTTTAGTTCTTTACTCCAAAGAATCTCTATTTTTCTTAATGCTTCATTCACATTTTTCTCCAAAAAGAATTAAATTCTTGTTAAGGGTGTCCCTAAATTCTTCACAAGAATTTTTTGATCGCTTTTTAAGGCATCAACATTTTTAGCTGCCTTTAAATCCACACGTATTGATAATTCAATTAAAGCAGATGTTCTGTCATCCATAGTGGATGACAGAACATTCAACAGCTATATTCGCTGCTATATATTTCTTGTACAGAATAAAAATAAGGAGCTTCATCCCCTTATTTTTATCAATAAAAGTCTTTTTATATAAATATTACTTAGCTTTAAACAAGTTAAAAATTGGGTTAGAAATTTCTTGAGATTCACTCAAGTCATTACACCAATAATCCATGAAAGTGACTTTAACAAAAAACCGCTCAAATACAATTACTTTAATTGCTATACGAAACAAATTAAACTCTTGTGGATCGATTTGGTCTAAATAAACTTCTGAATGCCCCTCAAAATGATCAACTTTACTTTCTACATTTGACCATTCTGATTGCGCTAATGGGTAATTACTAGCTAATACTTGAAGTATGGATTCAGCATACTTCTGACGGCTCATTGTTTCTTGCTCTGGTCGATCCCACGCTCCAATAAATAGTTCCTTTTCTATAGGAGAGTCATATCCATCGGGTTTATAAAAAAACTCTATTTCACTTACCTCACCATGATTATAAACATCCTCAACACCATAACCAAGCGCTATAGGATCAAACATGCGTAATAACCATGCTTGAGACAATTGAACAATCCATTGATCGGTACCAAATTCCTTTATTCCCTTCAAATATGTATAAATATTTTCCGGCGGCACTTCTGCTTGCATATAAGCATCTGATATTAAATTAAAATGAGGCACACGGAAGACATCAGTATAATTAGTCTGCAAAGGAATATTAATTACATTATGTTCAGATAAGCCTTTTAAAACTCTATAATCCGTGTTTATTACATAAGCCTTTTCTGGTGACCAAAAGGCATCAGTACCCAAATGATGTTTAACTATTTCACGCTGTTCATCCACATGTTCTGTTTTTTCAAATATATCTTGTACTTGCTCAGTTAATTGAATGTAAACAGCATCATCTGATAACTTTTCTACTTTATACGCGGGGGTAGACAATAAACACTCTAAGCCAAATAAATCGACATAAGGTTTACCAAATACCGTTCCCCAATACATATCTGGTAACCAATGTTTTAGTTCATAGGAAAAAGGTGTTACCCCACGCCATCCTTCTTTAATTCCTAACTGTGGTTCCGAATGCCGATTTGCATCAATAATTGCTAAGTCCGCATTAAATTGTAAGGTAGTAGTTTTCAGATAATTTATCAATTTATGCTGATCAATTTGAGTAAACTCTGAGGTAAGATATTCCTCACTATGCGTCTCTCCATGCAGTGAAGGCCAAAAACTTCCTTGATAACGGGGCTTTTTTAAACGTTGGCACAATAATCGATCAGCAGCTCCCCCTCTGTCATTAGGAATCAGTTTTTCTATTATGTCAGGTGAAAATGGGATTTTTAATGGTTCCCAAAAACCATACTTTTCTGGAAGCATTTCTGGAAAGGAATTACAGTAGTGGTGTATCCGTTTAAAAAATTCTTGGGGATCTCTCAACATATTTGGAGTAAAAATTTTGCTATAAATAGGACGCTTAAACTTCATTTGATAATTTCCTAATATGAGTGGAGAGTATTTTTGATAGGATCAAATCTTTGAATTGTCCCCTTATTAGATAAAATACTATTCTTCACTGTTTCAGATATCTTTGTATTCATATTTACTACTAAAGTAACTGGTTTTCCTGTTGCCCCATACCCCCTGAGTTGCTGGGTATCTGTAAGATATTGGACATTCTTGAACTCAACTAATGTCCCACCATTACCGAATGCATCTGGAATAATATTAATCTGTCCATCTCTCTCAGTTTTTATGGTAATCATTTGTCGATCGGTATTTCGCTTTACCCCCAATTTACTTGCAGCACTCATTTCAAATTCTTTACCGTTTAATCGGTTTCTGGTAACTACGTCTTTTTTTACTTGTAAAACTTTTAAAGTATAAGCTTGATCTACTTTTAATTTATCCAATTCAGCTTGAGCAAGCTTTAATGATTCAGCCTTCCCCGGTTTTAAATCTGTTCCAATAATAAGGTCAAAAGCTGCTAAAGCTCTATCAAAAGGAGTACTGGCAGGACCAAAAACAGTTACCAAATCATCAGCTATTCCAACAAGCTCACTTACGCCTTGATCTTTAAGTTTTTGTACAAAAACCTTTGAATCGACTATACCCTTATTTGCTTTCTTAATATCACCATAAATTTCAGCTGCTTTTACTAATAGCTTACCTGTGGTAGTTGCTAATCTAACTAAGGAGTTATTCTGAATCGCAGTATCAGCACTGTTCGCAGCAGTGTTTACATCATAACCAGTATATGCTGCAACCGTTCCAGAAACTAATTTACCTATATTCCGGATTTTTAGTTTTTCTGCATCAGTATATTCAATACCATTGGCTGGTTCTGGCATTAACCCTGCAACTATTTCACCTACACCGGCACCAATCGCACCTGCCTCACAACTAGACTTCGTTGCAGCAGCAGCAGCACATCCAACAGCGGCATGAGCAATTTTATGAATTGTATATTCAAATATATTCGGATCGACTTTATCTAAACTCGTTCCAATCTGACTAGCCAACTCTCCTTGTAAGGCCCCTGCTAGACCTGCTAGTAATGCAACTTGTAAATTATCGCCAAGATTCCCACCATTAATGGCAGTTTGTACTAAGGTGGATCCTACAGAAGTGGTAAAATTATTTACTAAACGATCTGATAGGAGAGTACTGTCAGGCTTTAAATTTAGGGCAGTACCAACTTGACTCAATAAACCAGCTGTTACCACAGATGCAGCCAAATTTTTAATGGAATCTTTACTTCCCATCTCTTTTAGGGTTTTACCAATATCCCCACCATTATTAATCAGGCCAACACTTGCCTGAGCAGCCAGACTCGTGACTGCTGCATTTGCCATTACCCCTAATGTTGACGGAACAATTGCGCCTGCCGCTGTTGTAGTCACACCAGCCGTACCCAGCATGCTCGCGCCAAGCCCCACTGTTGTACCACTTGCAGCTGTTCCACCCGCAGCTCCAGCCGCCGCTGCTGTACCAGTACCCATTGTCGCAATAGTGACTATGATGACAATTAAGGCCGCTCCGGCTCCAGTTAAACCTTGTGATTTATAATCCCAATCCTTTTGGGTAAGGAGAACCTGCTGCCAATCTACATCATTACGATTGACTAAATCTTTAAGATAAGTATTTCCAGGCTGATTCGCCAACTTTAATATTTCATCCCGAAGCACTTTTTTATTGGCATCTTTTTCGCTAATTGGAACTTGTACACTCAATCCACCCGCTGCTTTAAATATAGGTGGAGTTGGTCCATTAAAACTTGGAAGTTTGGCTGTTTCTGTAATGGAGCCTTTATCTTGCATCGATTGCCAAACAACCGAATTCTTTTCCTTTTTAATAGTGTTATTAATACTGGTGACACTTGGCTCTAAAAATATTTTACCACCGGATTCAATTGTCGCTTCTTTCAGATAATTAAACTCTGTACCGGCTAAATGGGTATCAAATCCTGACTTGGTCCCAATATATGATGCAGTTAATGTGGAAGGAATTTGGGTAACCACCTGATAACTACTGTTGGTTTTTGAAGTATTATATTTAATCCCTAATATTGAAGACTTCTTATTAACCTCCAACTGATTCTTGGAAATTTCGTTCACTGTATTAAAGTATAAATCCCCACCTGAACGGATAAATAAATCTCCACCTTCTGCTATAAACTGTCCTGAATAGATATCGATCTTATGATTTTTATTTAATTCTTTACTCTCGATATAGATATTCTTGCCACTAATATCGACTGAAGCAGGTCGTGTTGATTCATTCTCAGAAAAGGTCGTAATCGTTTTCTTTTTTAAACCACCCCATGACTTCTTCTTTTCAATTGATGTTGACCGATCATAACTTTGCTCAAGCGCCACATCAAATAGTATATTTTTATTCGATTCAATCTTAACATCCCCCTCAGAAGAGCTAATACCTACTGCTTGAAGAATCAGATTGCTTCCTTCCTGTGCTCCTGTAGTTTTTATATTGACTCCACGCTTCCCTTCCACAAGGGTCGGTGTAAGTAATGAGATCGCCTGATAGTTTTGATCCGTTTCATTGCCACGATCATAAAAATCATTATGGGCTGCAAGAATAACACCCGCATTCATGCTCATGGGTTGGCTATTCTTATCTAATGCCGTCGAGGTATAGATTTTCTCTCCAATACCTTGAGCTTCAATATTGACTTGACCATCAATAGCCAGAATATCCGCCCCCGTAATCATAATGCCTTTTCCAGAGACAATATTAACTTTCCCTGTTTCAGACCTTAAAAGACTCCCTGCGTGTTCAGCTCCGTTGGTTCCTAGACTTAAGAAGTTAATCTGTTTTGTAATATCATTAATTTCTTCTGTGTATTGTGCAACAAGTTTCTTTTGGGCCGCATTCAATACACCTAATCTATTAATTTCTTGTATTTTATTTTCGTAATACAACCTCTGTTTGGACAAATAATCAGAATGTTTTGAATACGTAGAATTATTAAAAGTATTTTTTACCCCTTCAATTTTGATGTCTCCATCAGGTGCTACAATTTTGAGGTCTTTCATGTTTCTTATTACAGTACCCTGAATTTCAACCCCTTTATTTCCTTCTAGGTGACTCCCCCCCATATTGTTGGTTAATCTGAATACTGTTTCGGAGAAATGACCATTGGCTCCACCATAACCTAATAAAGTTAACTTTCCATTTTTTGAAATAAGTTCATAATCTCCTGCAGCACCGAGCTTATGGATTTTGGGATCCAATGTTAAAGCCCCATTTGTCTGAATTGTAAGATCACCCTCTAAATTTTTTAGGGCAGGATCATTTGTGAGAACAGAACTATCCATTGCATTAAAAGTTAAGGTACCAGCAGAAGGACTGATTAAGTTATTAGCTTCTAGTGAAATCGCTCCGCCAGTATAAGTTGTCCGATTGGCGATATGATCCATACCCACCATAGATAAAATACCATTCGCTTTTAAGTTAACAGAACTCGAAGAATCCCAAACAACTGGAGTTGCTGTTGAACCATACTTACTATTGAAGTAAATGTTCTTTTTACTACTCACCGCCATGTGTTTATCAGCATTCGCTTCTATATTTTGTAAAGTCAAATGATCTTTGGCAGAAAGCTCAGTATTCCCTTTAGAATTTAATTCGCTATTTGATAATGTCGTTTTTCCCTCGCTATTAATAGATAAACCACCAACAGAGGTTGTTAAAGTGGTGTTATCAATGACGACATCTGCTTTCTTATTCTGAATCTGTAAAGATTGTCCCTGTAAAATATTCTTTCTAATATCATCATATCCATGATCACCTCTAATTGTCACATCGGTATTCGCTTGTAAAGAAATACCATTACCTGCAATCAGTTGAATATCTCCCTGTTCAGCAGTAATACGAGTAGATTTTAATTGTACATTCCCATCTCCAATTGACCCTAATATAACCCCTTTATTACCATTGATGAAGGTCATATCAGTTGTTGCGCCGTCTTGATCTGCCCAAGGAGCTGGTTCTATTTCTTGCAGTGAATTTAAAACTAGATTTTTATTCGCAAGAATCGAAGTTTTGCCTGCATTGGAATTGGCTTTGAGGCTATTGACAGTAATCCCACCAGTTAAAGCTGAAATGTTGATATCATTCTGAGCATTTAATACATTATTTAGAAATAAATCAGTTGTTTCTGCGATCAGATTAATATCTTTTTGAGAGGTGAGATTAGTATTTAATGTTAATTGACCTGCTTGCAATTGGATACTATCTTTGCTAGAGACCCCTTGAGCTGAAATACTTAAATTATTCTCGGCATCCAATGCAACTTTCCCTGTAATCTGGGGTAGAACTTTTGTTGCATTGTTCCAGACCAAATTTCCTCCACTATGAGCATTAATATTCTTGACTCGTGTTGCAGAATTTTCAAGTGCAAATCCAAGATTCTGTAAATTTACATCTCCTGAACTATATAAGTTTAAATCTTTACCCCCATAAATAGTCCCACCTCGGATATCAATTAAACCATCTGTATTTGAAGAATCTGCTTGTAGGTTTATTGAACCCAAGGATGCCTGTATCTGATTTTCGTTCAGTGAGAGCTTACCTTTTCCGGATACATTCAAATTTTGTGCTGCTATTAATTTTGCACCTTGTGCTGCAACCACATCTTTTTGTGACTGAATATAAGCAGAACCACGATTACTGGTGATGCCTGCGTTAGTTGCCAGATTGATGTTCGCTGCATCAACATATACATCCCCACTCTGTGCATCATTAAAAATTCGGCTATTCGCTGCTAAATTTAAATTACCTTTAGTATTGATCATTAAAGGAGAAGAAGCCAAGCTACCATTATTAATAATAATTTCTTTGGCATTTACATTCAGGTTATTACCTGAATCAATATTGAGCATGCTATTACTATTAATACTCCCTGATGAGTTGATATCTGCAACTGCACCAGTGCCCGTTGTCTGTATGTTCACTAAACCTTGGGTTTTACTGGTTGAACTGATTGTACCATTATGCTCAATTTTCCCTGCACTGGTAATTACCAGATTGTTGACTGCCTGAAGAGTCCCTGCATTGGTAACGCCCAAGCCCTTTTCTGTCCCCATCAAATAGATGTTATTGGCATACATCCCGCCCAGTGCTTTCACGTCCACAGCTAATGTCGGTGCAGTCCCTATTCCTGTTTTAGCCATAACATTCTGTAAATCTGCACCGATAGTATTCGCCCCTGCAATCACCTGAATATCATTTTTGGCTCGGAGTTCTGCACTAAGTTCTAATGCACGAGCATAAAGGTCTACATAATTTACATCGTTATTATTTCCCCCTAATCCAAACTTAGAGTTAGGATTTGCTGAAACCGTAATTCTCCCTTGATCAACTGTGAATTGTTTAATACTACCATCGGCATTTAATTGAGGTTTACCCGTAGTAAAAATTGCCTTATTGGCATTAATAAAGCCACCGCCTTTAATGTTAATACCAGACGGGTTGGCAATAATCACATCTGCCATTTGCCCTGCGACTTCTAAGTTACCTTCAAATCTTGAAGCAGCTGTTGAATTTACCTCATTTAAAATAACTCGCGCTTCACCAGTCGCTAAAAATGGGTTTGCCCCTACGGCCCCTACTGTTTTGGTGGTTGCTCCTGTTCGACTGTTATTTAAAACAGCACCTTCAGCCAATACATCAAACTGTTTATAGATATTGTGGGAAATACCATTTTTAGGGGTCTGGATATTGACCACCGGAACTGTTGTGCCTGCTGAGTTCTTACCAGCACCAATGACTGCTCTATTAGCAGCATTTGCTGCACTATCTGCGACAATAGCAGCATAGACAGGAGCAAATGGTACTAATAAGCTAATACTTGCTACTAATGCCTTGACATGCCACAGTTGATGAAATGATTTTTCTTGTCCTGATGATTGTCCCGAACGCTCTATTTCTGAGGAGGTAGATTGTCCTGCCGCCTTGCTCTGGCTTCTAACATTCTCCGCAACAGCCATAAACATGTTACGAGCTTTGTTAAAAACAATTCGATAAAGATTTTTATTCATAAGTCAGTTTTCTCTAATTAAAATTAATTTTGTTTCTTAAGGAAACTTAATAAAAAGCATTTAGGCTAAATCCAAATATCCAGTCTTTTTTTATACTCTGCGGAGCGATTAGGCCTCGCCCTGTAAAGGCATCAATATAAAAATGGTTCAGATAACTTCGTAGACCTACGACACTCCCCATTAGATGGCGCTGCCCAGCAATACTGTTGTTACCGTTAACCCAGCCCTGATCTACGGCAACATACATTTGTGTATTTGGAATTTTTGTATTTACGCTGATTTCCTGTTGTAAATACTGTCCGTTATCGCCTGATAGCATCAGTTCACCATCAAAACCTCGAACGCTATAACGACCACCGATATAAAAACGATCATTAGGTACTAAAACTCGTGGAGCATATTGTCCACGCCAGTTCAAACGGTATTGCGCTGGCACATTTAAAAGCTGAAATGGCATTTGAAAACGTAAATCGGCACTCCATATTGGTGCACGGGAATACCCTTCTGATGGTAATGGATTTTTATCAATGTCCTTAATTTGTTCTTCTGGTGCTAACAACGCATCAAATGCGCCTGTGCCATGCCGATAATCCAAACCCGCATCTAATACAGCATCACCCAGATATTGGCGATGTTGTATCCCTGCATTCCAGCCTGAAGTTTTTCTACGTTGTACTTCGATTTCAATATCATCAATAAAGTTTGAATTTTGCTTATGGTAGAGCTTGCCATAGAGGCTAGTTTTATGCTGTCCACTTCGGCTAAGTACACGAGATACATTCAAATTACCCTGCTGACTTAAGCCGTGATAACGTAGTACACCATTTGCACCCAATACATTTTGCTCGTATTGATAACGGCTATAGCTAGTACTGAAATCATAATTTCCTAACGGAAGCTGATAACTTACAAAGTAGTTTTTATTTAAGTCTCGATTTAAGTTATCTAATGAATGACTAAAATTAAAAGAAAAATAATCACTTAAATAGAATGGATTATTAATATTAAGTCCAAGACTACCTATATAACGACCTGTATCTTTACTTCCTGAATTATCCAGACCAAAATTTAAATTGATTTTTGATTGTGGCTGTAACTTAATAATCAGATCACTATACCCTTTAGCTTCCTGAACAGACTCATTTGACGGCACAATTTGTATATCTACCGTATAAGCTCGTTTTAAGTTTTCGAGACCCTGATCAAGTTGTTGTAGATTAAGGACATCGCCTTCTTTAAATGGTAAAGATGCTTTAAGTTGTAATAAAGAGAGTTGCTCACCTTCAACGATGATCTTACGTAAACGCCCAATCTGCACACCAAGTCGCAAAGAACCTTGCTGAATATCTTGAGGATCAACAGTAACCTGACTGGTAATAAAACCCTTCTTAATCAATTCATTTTGGGCGAAATTAACGAGGTTACGTAAGCTTTGCGTACCGATACACTTGCCAATAATCTTCTGCGGATGATTCCAGATTGCCCGAAGCATAAAGTGAAATTTATAGTGTTCAGGGTCCTGTAACGTCTTTCTATCAAAATCAATATTCTTGACCTTAACGCATGGCTCTTCCGAAACGACTATAGTTTTAAAATCCTGCAATTGGGTAGTGACAGGTTTAGGTGCAAGCTGAGTGATTTGCTCTTCTAATTGTTGATTAAGCTCTTTTAAACGTTGTTCCTGACGTATACGATCTGGTAAAGAAATATCATCGATGGCGTATGCATGTGTAGCTACCCCATACAAAAGAAAAAAAGCGTGAGTAAAAAAAATTTTGTTTTGCATAAAATGTTATTTTTAATTTACCAAATGGATAAAAAATCAAACAAAAACTACATGAATCATTCACAATCAACAATAAATGTCATAAAAAATTCATAATTGAAACATTTTGGAAATTTTTTAAATATTTTTAATTTTTATTAATGTATACCTATAGTTTAAATATTTAGGAAACAATAGTTGTTCATTAAAATTAATTTCCATCTTCTTTTATAAAGCTATAAATTCAATTCTTTTCATATTTTTAGAATTATTTTCATTTACTAGGCCAATTTTTATTATTAAAAAAAAGAAGATTTAATAGGAGTTAAGCACTCTAAAACCACTCAACTCCTTAGAAATGCTTAATCAATCCATCAACTTTTTACGGCGATACAACCCACAATTCCCAGAAAATAACGCCGCCAACAAACAAGTAATAATCGCATAAGTCGCAACATTCATTCCAAATAGCTCAACAGCTAAAATAATAGATGTTAACGGTGCCTTACTTGCTCCAGAAAACAGACTTACCAAACCTAAGCCTGCAAGCAATGAAATTGGTAGGTCTAAAATCGCCCCTAAAGCATTCCCTAATGTCGCACCTACATAAAACAATGGCGTAATTTCACCACCTTTAAAGCCTGAACCTAAAGTGATGGCTGTAAAAATAGTCTTGTTAAAAAAGTCGTAAAACTCAATCGGTACATAAAAAGATGAAATGATTTTATCTGTACCCAAACCGTTGTATTGCTGATGCGCAGTGAACAACGTAAGTAGCATAATGACAATACCACCCACCATGGTTCTTAAAGGCAAATACCGAACGTATTTATAAAAGACGTCACTCGCAAAATGGATGGCCGCAATAAAGAAACGTGCGACTAGGCCAAAGATCAGACCTGCCACAATTAAGTTCATGAGCGTGCCAAAATGAATGGCGGGAAACTCACTAATCACATAAAAAATATGCGGATGAACAATATCAAATAGCTCAGGAATGGCCGATGCAATCAGAGCCGACACAAAACATGGAAAAATAGCTGAATATCTTAAATTACCTAAAGCAGTAATTTCTAAACCATAGATTGCACCCGCTAGAGGCAAGCCAAACACCCCTGCAAAGCCTGCACCAATACTGGCGATTAAACAGATTTTTCGGTTATCTTCCGAGACTTTTAATATATGGCTTAAGTGGTCAATTAAGGCACCTGAAAGCTGAACCGCTGGGGCCTCACGCCCTGCCGAACCACCGAATAACTGCGTTAAAATTGAAGTAATAAAAATGATGGGGCTCATTCGTTTTGGAATAAACGACTTAGGCTGGTGAATTTCATCAATCAGTAAATGAGTTCCCCGCTCAATCGGTGATCCATATTTTTTAATGAGATAACCAATACCAAAACCTACAAAAGGTAAAAAGTAGATGAGCCAGTGATGCAGACTTCGAACTTTATTCGAAATATCAAAAGCGACAAAAATTAAAGTCGATGCCAACCCCGCTACGACTCCAATCACGATCGAGATGACGAGCCAATAGACACTGTATTTTAGAATTTGATCATATTCAGATGAAGGTAGAATTTTCATTCGCTTTCTTCAATTCGCCTTTGAGTGAGTGCCAAATTCTCAAATTGTTTTTATGCTGCCAGCTCATTAAGTGAGAAATGCTTAAACTGGGCTAAAAATTAAAGCCCGCATAAGCGAGCTTTCAATACAGTGATTAATTTTCATATCACTAAACTGTGAGGAATATCTCATAATTAGTGCTAATTTTCAAGCTGAAAATGGTTAACGAGTACTGCGAAAAATAACGAACTAAGTGAATAAATAAGCATTCGATTTGACCCAGTTAAACTGATGCTTAAGTGAGCCAAATCATTTATTCAAAACTTAATTAATACTCGCAATCACAGTTTCTGCATGACAGGTCGCGCCCTTCTCTGCGCCAATCTGAATAACACCACTGCGGTGTGCCAGTACCTGCACTTCCATTTTCATGGCCTCCATAATCGCAACCACTTGGCCTTCGGTGACTTGCTCACCATTTTCGACTTTCCAAGTGCTAATCACACCATTAATTGGGGCAAGTAAATGCTCGGCACTCACTTCTGGCTCGGTTGTTTGGGCTGGAGCTGCGGTTGCTGGACCTTGTGCAAACATCCCCGCAGGTAAACCTAAACGGTGTAACTTACCATCAATTTCAATGTAGCTCAGTAACATCGATTGTTGATGGTTTGGAATGCCACGTTTAGTTGGCTTTAATTCTTGTTTAAAGTCATTTTCAATCCAGCGCGTGTGTACATTAAATTCATCTGTAAAGTCAGGTTCATTAAGTACCGCGCGGTGAAAATCTAAAACCGAAGCTACGCCTTCAATTTTAAATTGTTTTAAAGCACGTTTAGCGCGAGCAATTGCAACTTCGCGGGTTGGACCAGTCACAATTAGCTTTGCCATAAGTGAATCAAAGTGACTCGACACCAATGACTCAGTTCGAACACCTGTGTCGACTCGTACACCGTTACCAAACGGCGCTTCAAATAAACTCAATACACCAAAGGCCGGAATAAAACCACGCGCTGGGTCTTCGGCATTAATACGAAACTCAATGGCATGGCCTTGTGCTTTTGGAGTTTCTTTAATAGAAAGCGCTTCACCTTGTGCAACACGAATTTGTTCCACCACCAAATCGACTTTCGACGTTTCTTCGGTAACAGGATGCTCAACTTGCAAGCGTGTGTTTACTTCTAAGAATGAAAGCTTGCCGTCACAACTGAGTAAATATTCAACTGTACCTGCACCCACATAGTTTGCAGCCTGACAAATATTTTTTGCCGAGGTTAAAATTTGTTGGTAAATCTCATCGCTAATAAATGGCGCGGGCGCTTCTTCGACTAACTTTTGGTTACGGCGTTGCAACGAGCAATCACGTGTACCAAGTACCACAATATTGTTATGTTGGTCTGCTATCACCTGCGCTTCTACATGACGCGGTTTATCTAAATATTGCTCGACAAAACATTCACCACGGCCAAAGGCAGCTTTTGCTTCACGTACTGCCGACTCATAAAGCTCTTTGACTTCTTCGAGTTTCCACGCGACTTTTAAGCCGCGGCCACCGCCACCAAATGCAGCTTTAATGGCAATTGGTAAACCATATTGTTTGGCAAACTCTAAAGCTTCATCTGCATTATTGAGTGGATCTTGCGTACCCTGAACCAACGGCGCACCAACCGAAGCTGCAATTTTACGTGCTTCGATTTTATCGCCTAGTTTTTCAATGGCACTTGGTGATGGCCCGACCCATTTTAAACCTGCATCAATCACAGCTTGAGCAAACTCAGCACGCTCAGATAAAAAGCCGTAACCCGGATGCACCATAGTCGCTTTTGATTTCTTTGCAACTTCAATAATCGCAGGAATATTTAGGTAAGTCTCGCTGGCAGTCGCACCAGTCAAGCCCCATGCTTCATCTGCAAGTTCGACATGCATGCTGCCAATATCATCATCTGCATATAACGCGACTGATGAAATTCCCATATCACGGCAAGCATGGATAATACGAACGGCAATTTCACCACGGTTAGCAATCAATAATTTTTCTGTATTCATCATTCATTCTCAAAATCTGTAAATTCGGCAATTTTTTTAAATTTGATGCGGCAACCTGCTGGAATCTGTGCCACCAAATCCCAATGGTGTTTAGCAACAGAACCAATGACCGGATATCCGCCCGTTAAAGGATGATCATTCATAAACAAAACAGGCTGACCACTCGGTGGAATCTGCAAAGCACCAATACATGTGCCTTCACTTTCCAACTCGTAGGTAATTTTGCGAGTTAGAGGCTGTGCACCTGAAAGTCTTAGCCCGACTCGGTTGCTTTCATTGGTCACGAGCCATTCTTGCTGACAGAGCATTTCAATACTGTCTTGTTCAAACCAGTCTGTACGTGGCCCCATCACAATATCTAGCTCAACGACTTCGCCAGTTTTTGGTAAGTCGGTTTTACCTACTTCATTTACGCTAATGTTGGTTGCCTTTACCTGCCCTTGGTAAATGGTATCTCCAAGCTTTAAAGGTTCTGGACCTAACACTGCCAAGCTGTCAAACGAGGCACTATTGAGTACTGGTTCAACGTCTATACCACCACGAACTGCCAAATAATTTCTTAAACCTGCTGTTGGTGGCTGAATTTGGAATTCATCGCCTTCATCCAAATCAATCGGTTGATAGCTTACAAAGTCTATAGTTTGCCCATCTGCAAATTTCACACGAATGGTTGAGATGGCCCCAGCCACCGCAATAACACCCGCATGCTGCATTTTGGCTTTTAGGCCGCCATTTAAAACTTCAATGACAGGTGTGTCGGTTGGGTTCCCGACAATACGGTTAGCACTGTGCATGGCAGACAAGTCCATTGCACCCGCTACACCAACACCAATATTGGTCTGGTTTAAGCGCCCTTCATCTTGAATGAGCATTTGTAAACTTGGCGCAGTGATTTTAAACAGTGGCACCGATTGTTTCGGCTCAACCTTAGGCGTAATTTGCTGCGGTACAGTCACTGTCGTTGGGTTATGCGTCACATCTTCAAAATGTACGGTCATACCCGGTAAAAGTAGTGCTGGATTTTTACGCTCTAAATCCCACATTTTTTCTGATGTTGTCCCGATCAGCTGCCAACCACCCGGACTGTCTTTTGGGTAAATACCAGAGTATTTTCCAGCCAAGCCCAAAGAACCTGACGGTATTTTTTTACGAGGAACCGTTAAGCGTGGAATATCGGTAAAAGGCTTATCGGGGCTGCTCATATACGCAAAGCCCGGCGCAAAACCAATAAAAGCCACATTCCACACACTTTGGTGATGTTTTCTAACCACATCGGCAACAGATAAACCTTGCAGCTCGGCAACCTGAGCAAGGTCTTCGCCGTTATAGCAAATCGGCACAATCACTTCTTGGCCGCTACGCACAAATCCAGAATCAATTTTGAGACTCTGAATTGAAGCAACTAGCGTTTTAAAGTTGGTTTCGATCTCGTTAAAAAAAACCAAAATTGTTTTTGCAGCAGGGACTAAGTCTTTAATTCCATTCAATTGCGTATTTTGCAATTTATTGTACAACGCCAAAGTTTCCTCTAAGCTCGCCAGCTCAATTAGAAAACAATCGGCGTTTACCGATAAAAAACGCATTTGCTTATCCTTTTAATTCTTCTTTAGTCCAGTTAGCCAATCCAAGCACGGTCAGGAATGTCGGTAATAAACATGTGACCCGGTGCATGACTAATCGCAAAAGGAATTTTTGAGTTCATGACTGCCGCTTGCGGTGTTACCCCACATGCCCAAAACACTGGAATTTCACCCGCTTCAATGCGAGAAGCATCACCAAAATCTGGCTTATTTACATCTAAAATTCCTAAGCTTTCAGGGTGCCCAATATGTACAGGTGCGCCGTGTACACTCGGCATACGTGCTGTAATTTTTACCGCTTCACTAATTTGATGCGATGGAATTGGTCGCATGGAAACCACCATATTTCCTGAAATACGCCCTGCTGGTTCGCACTTTATATTGCTCAGATACATCGGTACATTGGTGTCGTCATGAATATGGCGAACTTCAATACCCGCTTCTTGCAAAGCTGTTTCAAACGAAAAGCTACAACCAATTAAGAAAGTCACCAAATCAGGATGAGCATTATAAATCTCTCTTGCATCGGTCACTTCATCGACCATTTCGCCATCTTTCCAAATGCGATAACGTGGGAAGTCGGTTCGAATGTCTGAGTCTGCCGCAAGCTTAGTTGCATAGATGCCTTCTTCGAGCACATCAAGCACTGGGCAGCTTTGCGGGTTACGGTGTGCATAGAGTAAAAAGTCATACGCCCACTCTTTTGGCACCGAAATCATGTTGACCTGCGTCATGCCCGCAGCCATGCCTGCTGTCGGTTTATCAAAGCCAGCACGGATTTTTAAACGCGCATCTAATGCGGCTTCAAGCTGAGCTGGGTCGACTTTAATATCCTTATACATGGTGCTCATCCTTATGCTTTATTTACAAATGGGCGGATTTCAATATTGTTTTTTACAAGCTCAGCTTTAATGGCTGCCGACATCTCTAGCGCACCGTCAGTGTCGCCGTGTAGGCAAATGGTGTCGGCTTGAATTGGGGTAAATACGCCGTCAATTGACTCAACTCCACCATTTTTGAGCATAGACACCACACGGCTTGCAACAAATGCCGAGTCGTGTAAAACCGCACCTTCTAGACGGCGGGAAACCAATGAACCATCGCTGTTATAAGCACGGTCAGCAAATGCTTCTGATACAACTTTTAAACCCGCTGCTCGTGCCTGTTCGACTAAGTTAGAACCTGCCAAAGCCACTAAAACCAGTTCAGGGTTATACATTTTAATGGCATCAATCACGGCTGCTGCCTGAGCTTGGTCATGTGCAATGGTGTTATAAAGCGCGCCATGTGGTTTAACGTATTGCACTTTTGAGCCTGCCACTTTAGCCAAACCATCGAGTGCAGAAATTTGGTAAAGCACATCGGCAATCAATTCGTCACGTGACAAATCCATATTACGGCGGCCAAAGCCTACAAGGTCTGGATAAGACACGTGAGCGCCAATGGTCACACCAAGCTCAACGGCTTTACGAACCGTTTTTAAAATGCCGAGTGGGTCGCCAGCATGGAAGCCACAAGCAATATTGGCACTGGTCACGACAGGTAAAATCTGGTCATCATTACCCATTTTCCATGAGCCAAAGCTTTCACCCAAATCACTATTTAAATCTACAAACATGGCATTATTCCTTTATCACTTCACGCAGTCTGGCTTAAAGCTTGGTCAAATAGTTAAACACAGTCGTAAACGACATGTAGCCCATCCACCACGTTAACAGACATGTTAACCCACCCAAAATAAGCAACCATTTTGGATAGTTATAATTACCCATCAAATCTTTACGGCACGCGGCAACATACACAAAAATTGTAAGGCCAATTGGCAACACCAAACCGTTAAAACCGCCTACAAAAATAAGTAGACCTGCCGGAGTTGCACCCAATAACACATAGAGCAATAAAGCCAATGCAATAAAGGTAATGGTCGTATAGTTGGTTTGTTTTGGTTTTAAGTTCTTTTTAAATGCAGTAAAGAATGACACCGAAGTATATGCTGCGCCAATGGTGCTACTAATCCCGGCTGCCCAGAAAATTAAGCCGAATAATTTAAAACCAAATGTACCCGCTGCATATTGGAATGCTTGAGCTGCAGGATTGGCGTCATGGCTGGCTAAATCAATCGTTGCACCGCTCACCACCACACCTAAAAAAGCCAAGAACAGCACATAGCGCATGATGCCGACTACAACAATGCCCTTGGTCGCAGCTTTAGCAACTTCATCAATATTTTCAGGGCCAACAGCGCCTTTATCGAGTAAACGGTGTGCTCCCGCGTAACAGATATAGCCACCAACCGTACCGCCAACAATGGTGGTAATAATGGCAAAGTCGATCTGATCTGGCGCAAAGGTTTGATGTACAGCTTGCCCAACAGGAGGCATCACAATGACAGCAACGATAATAATCAGGAGGATTTTAAGCAATCCCAACACGATCATGCTTTTATCCATG
Organism: Acinetobacter sp. 22512; assembly: GCF_052044755.1. Lineage (NCBI taxonomy): Bacteria > Pseudomonadati > Pseudomonadota > Gammaproteobacteria > Moraxellales > Moraxellaceae > Acinetobacter > Acinetobacter sp. 22512. Next base: position 18,111 of record NZ_JBQENP010000030.1, read on the forward strand.
GCAAGCGTTGCTTTTCTTGAGGCAAAAATCAAAATGGCTAATGCACCACTTAAAATACCGCCCCACTTTGTGTCTAGGCCAAAAAGCGCATTTAAACCTAAAGCTGCACCGGCAATGTTACCGACACTAAAGAAAAACCCGCCTAAAATCACCAGAAACGCCAGTAAATAACCACTACCCGGTAATGCTTTATTGGCAATATCTGATGCACGCATTTGAGTAAGTGTCACCACACGCCAAATGTTTTGTTGAACCACATAATCAATCAGAATGGAAACTAAAATGGCAAAGCCAAATGCCGCGCCTAACTTGACTGTAAATACAGCAGTTTGGGTTAAAAATCCGGGCCCCATTGCAGAGGTCGCCATCATAAAGATCGAGGCCACAATGGCCCATTGGCGATCAGATAAAAAAGAAGATTTCAGTAAAGACATATTAATGCGTTCCTCATCCATTTGAGCTTAACAACGCTATTTTCAAGTTGAACCAAGAACACCATTTTTTGTCCCAAACGATATTCTTTAATCCTTTAAAATGACAAAGATTCCCTGCTCCCCAATCAACACAATCGGTGATCAAATCTTGTGTCTAAAATAAAAACATAGCTAATCCCTACGGACAATAAGACTTTTTACATAAAATTAAAAATTCAAATATTTGATTTTTAATAATTTATTAATTATTAGAAGATCAGGATAAGCTTTACTTATTGAAGTTAATAAGCTGCCTTTATTGTTTTACATACAAAACAGCTTATTTTTTTATTTGCTCATTGAGTCTTTTCATAGCGCATTCAGATACTTTAACCGCGACTTCGGTCAATTTCTCTTTTAAGGCAACATCATTTCCTTGAATGTAAATCGAGGTGAAATGAAAGGTTTTTAACTGAATAGGCGTATTTAATATTTCTAGTCGCCCATCAGTAATTTCTTTTAACGCCGTTAAGGTCGGCACCACCGCAATACCTAAGCCCTGCTCGGCTAAACGCAACAGCGTTGCCAATGAATAACTGGTAATTGAAAGTGGTTCATCAATCCCTTGCTCTTTCATTCGTGCTTTCAATTCTTTATAGGGATAGGTAATTTTTGGATAAGTTAAAATGGTATGTGACATTAATGTTTTAAAAGACATTTGAGCAACTCCACCTTTAAATGAAGGTGAAGCTAAGAAACTGAGTTCAAAGTCACACAAAGCTTGTTCAATACACTCAAAAGCTAAAGTTGGCCCAAGTAAAAAAGCCATGTCTAAGTCACCTGTCCGAACACCTTCTTGTAAGTTAGGCGTAAGGTCCACTACAATTTCTACTGAAATTTTGGGGAACTCTTGCTGAACCTTTTCGATATATTCAACCAACCATGTATAAACAATAGTTTCGGAAACTCCCAAACGAATGGTGCCAGTCAGGTGCTGATTTTCAGTCAGTTCAGCCACCAGATCGGTCTCTAGTCGCATAAATTTTTCGGCGTACTTAAATAAAGTTAAACCTTTGTGTGTTGGTTTAAGCTGCCGATAACTTCGATCTAAAACTTTAAAGCCTAATTCATTTTCAAGAGATGTGATTTTTTGAGAGACCGCAGGCTGGGTGGTTTGTAATTTAGTCGCGGCCTTATTGAAGCTCTTTAAAGTCACAACCCAATAAAATGCTTCAAGATTCTTTAAATTCACGTGTCATCCTGTCTTAAAAAACTCCTTTACTTTTATAGTATGGGAGTTGTTAGCGTAATTAGGCTAGCAATAAATAAATTTTTAAATAAAATTAGCCATCAAAACTTTTAAATGCCTTAGAAAGCTGACTAATTGTTTTGATCTGTTTTGAATAACGGCGGCATGAGCGGCACGCCAATAAATGCAGTTGTAAACCACTTTGCTCACGTAATAACAATGGTCTATCTTGCTTTTCAGACAACAGTTGAGTGGCTTGTCGACATGTCAGCATGAACAATCCTCCTTCAATAACCATTTATTTTCTAAACATTCACGTAGTCGGGTACGACTCCGATACATCAACACATTAAAGTTTGAGATAGATAATTCCAACTTGCTACAAATCTCATTAGAACTCAGCTCTATCACCTCTCTCATCATAAAAACTTGAGCATATTTGGCAGGTAAATGATTTAAACAAGCTTCAAAAATTATCCAGAAATCTGCCTGCTCCATCATCTCTTCAGGGCTTTGCCACGCTTGAGGCGCTTCATATTTGTGCCAATGTCCAGAAGCATCAAACAGTGCATCAATACTCAGTTCACTTTCCTCATCTTTAAATAATTCAGTCATTGCGACCAAGCGTGACTTTTGCCGAATCACATCAATAATTTTATTTTTTAAAATGGCAAATACCCATGTTTTAAACGCAGCACGTCCTTTAAATGAATCTAAATGCTGGAAAGCACTCGTTAATGCCTCTTGCACCACATCTTCAGCTTGAGGAAGAGAAGAAAGCTGTAAAAAAGCAAATTTTATCATTTGCTGTCTTAAGTCTTGTAAAAAGGCTGGATTATGCAGCTGATCCCCTATTTCTTCATGATCTGATGCCACGGCTGAAGTCATCCTTATACCTCTTTAAAATCATGGGGAGTTTGAATCAATCGCATTCGAGTTAAAAGTGCGTTTAGTTCTTGAATTTGCAGATAAATATCATGTTCAGACAAATCAGTGAGTACAGATTGAATGAGTGTATGAATATCTTGGTCAGTTAACTTTACATTTTGAGTCAACTGTTCAATTACCATAGCAAACAAAGGCGAAAGCTGTTCAATACATACTTTGTCTTGTTCATCTCGCCAGACCATAATTACTCCAGGCATAGGCTCGACTTGTTCTGGAGTCATTAAAGTTGTCCACGTATAAACGGGATATTGATAAACCAATACCCATACCTTCGTGGTTAACTGCCAATCACAGTTTTCCTGCAAGACTACTTTTTCAATTTCAACAGTGTCTAAATACAACTCAAGCCATTCAAACTGCAACAACTCAGCCAACCACGGATATTCTTGCAATATCGGGTGCTGCTGATTTGTCAAATATTCTCTAAATTCCAGAGAAATATCATTATACAAAGGTGAGCGACACTGGGCTTTTTGAAAAAATTCCGAGAGTAATTGTTGCCACTTTAACTCTGGCAACATCGCACGAGCCACGGGATAAACTAAATCAATAAATGAACAGACATTATTAAAAAGTAAATCTCGATAAATATGCATTCGTTCGGCAGGAAGAGCTTGAGGTAATTCTAAATCAGGATCTCTAATCCAGTCACAAAACTGTTGTTGCATGGTTTGGAAGGATATTTGATTTTCCTTCATAGCCACTCTCCTGTTGTTGAATTATTTTAATTTTGGCTAGCTCCTCTTCTAGCTCTTGCCATGATGGAATATTAAAGTCGCGCTCAAGTAAAGTTGCTTTCACACCACACACTTGATAGGTATATCTCAATAGTTCCCATACGCGATCACAAACTTCTGCGCCATGCGTATCAATTAATAAATTTTTCTGAACTTTTTCATGTCCAGCAATATGTAAATAACGGATTCTTTCTTTTGGCATGTCCCGAATAAATGCAAATGCATCACTGCCATGATTAATACTGTTGACATAGACATTATTTACATCCAGAAGCAAATCACAGTCTGCATATTGAAGAACTTCACGAATAAATTCCGCTTCACTCATTTGGGCATTGGGCATTAAATAAGTAGAAACATTCTCTATGACTAATCTTCTTCCTAAAATATCTTGAACACGTAAAATACGTTCAGCGACATATTTAACAGCCGCTTCGGTCATGGGGATTGGCAACAAATCATATAGATAGCCCCCATCATTTGTATAACTTAAATGTTCAGAATAAATAGAGACATCATATTGTTCTAAAAAGCTTTTTATTTTTCCGATAAATTCAAGATTGAGTGGATGAGGACCGCCAATAGACAATGACAGGCCGTGACAAATTAATGGGGCTTTTTCAACACACTGTGCGAGTAATTTCGCATGTCGACCACCAAAACCTAGCCAGTTTTCAGGAGCAACTTCGATAAAATCGGGACATGCTTTTGCATCTAAAAACGAATCTATAAAATCACGCCTTAAACCCAGCCCTACGCCTGACAAATCCATCATGGTGATTTCTCCTTTTGGAAACGATGCCGACACTTACCAGAAGGCCGACATCATCCATGATCAGATCGTTTACTTAGCGCCGCACTTACCGTCAGTGACTTTTTTATCTGCACCGCACTTGCCGTCCGCTGCTTTTTTGGTTGCTCCACATTTACCATCAGCTGCTTTTTTATCTGCACCACATTTTGCTTCGGCAGACTTTTCGTGGTTTTTCATTTTGTTAGCACCGCATTTTGCTTCACCGCATTTTCCATCTGCTGCTTTGGTTGCATGTGCTTCGGTTGTTGTATGGGTTGCTGCTACCGCCACTTGTGTAGCGCCAGCAACTGAAAGTGCTAATAATGCCGCCACTGAAGTCATTGAATTGAGCTTGTTCATGTTAGTATTCCTTTAAAGATAAATTCTCGGTTTGTACATTTGTACGTATAGTTAGACGGACCAAATCCTTTTTTATTACACCGTAAATAAAATTTTTTTTATGTAAGAAATACAGTTTTTATCCGACTAATTAATATTCAATCGCATCGGATGTGAAATTATCATGAAGAATTTTATTTATGGCTTATCTCAATATTATCAAAAACTGGGCAAAACTCTACAACATGCGGACGGCATCGCAGCTCTGGCTCTTCGATTATATTTAGTTCCTATATTTTGGATGGCTGGCACAAATAAATTAATGCACTTTAATGACATTGTAGAATGGTTTGGCAACTCAGATGGAGGTTTAGGACTTCCCTTTCCATATTTAATGGCATTACTTGCAACAACGGCTGAATTAGCAGGTGCAATACTATTAACATTTGGCCTTTTTACTCGCTTAATTAGTATTCCACTCATGATTACCATGTTGGTTGCCATATTTACGGTCCATCTACCGAACGGATGGCAAGCCATTGCTGATCCGAATGCGCCCTTTGCAAACATGCAGGTCTTGGCCTCAACAGAAAAGTTAGAGAAAGCTCGTGAAATATTACAAACCTACGGCAATTACGACTGGCTCACGTCTAGTGGTTCGTTTGTAATTTTAAATAATGGAATTGAGTTTGCCGCTACGTATTTAGTCATGCTTCTCGCACTGCTTGTTCTTGGAGGCGGTCGTTATTTCAGTTTAGATTATTGGATTAAAAAGAAGCTGCTCTAATTACTCATTACGCCAAGAATCCTACTGACAGCAACATAGGGCATCTTTTTCTTATTGTGTGCCATGTCTGGTTCATGACACACAATCAATATTGAGGCAATTTGGTCAAACCAGAAGCCTGTATGAAGTTATCGAATTCTCACAAAAATAATATCTAGGTCTTTTTTGGGTACAAACTTAGTCTTGGTCATTTGAAATTGAGTTGGACTAATTTTTTTAACTGGCCCATCCCAACAAAATGAAACCAGTTCGTCTTTATCGCGCTCAATGGTGAGCTTAAAGCTTTCAATTGGTTTTGCCCAATTTGCACCCGTCGTCAAAATATAGCCCAAAGCACTAAACGGCGAATTTTCTGCACTGGCTTTTTTTAAGCCCTGCTTAAATTGTTTATCCATACAAAATTGCTGGTTATATTCATCTGGATAGAGAGCTACAGCGCCACCGACCAAAGGTTTGTATTCATGATGAATCTTAGTCAAACCATTTGCTTTAAAGGTCTGCTTCCAACTATAGATCACTTGAGATGACCACGGAATCACATCATCTTTTTTAAATTTGGCTAAAATTTTCTGTATTTGCGGCTTATTACATTGTTTTAGCTTGTCTACATAATATTCATAATCATAGTTAGTGCGAGTCCACGGATTTAGCATCTCTTTTTCACTAAAACCGCACTGTTTAAACTCATCCGTAGCATCAATCAGGGGAGATTTTTCATCTTTTTGAATAAAAGTTCTGACATGCATCTCAGGTTTTATATTTTTACCATCCACCACAATTTTAAAACTTTTTAAAAGCTGTTCAGTGTGAGCAAAATCAGACTCAAAAAAATTATCAATGCGTGGTAACGGGAATAAGATGGTTTCCGTTACGTCTTTATTGCTTAAGTTTTTATAGAGGTAGTCGACCTTAATCAGTTTTTTACTGATGAATAGATCTTCACTTTGCATGGCAATCTGTGAGTTTTTGAGATATTGAATCCCACCTGTACCCACGTAACCCGTAGAGTCATTGGCTAGACCATAGGTAGATAGCGAAGCTAAAACAGCAAAGGTTAATGCAAACGTTTTCATTTTAAAGCGCTCTGTCATTTTCTAATTATGAAATATCGATCTGTAATAAAGCATAACTGTTTAAGCATAGAGGCAGTTAGTTTTTTAGTAATGACTTATATCGCTTTAAATCTAAAAAACTTTAATGAAAACTTAGCTTTTGTCTCGTCATCTTTTTAGGCACACTAATTTTTCCAATAAAGTTGGTTAGCCATAAAATGCATTCATCACGATGTTCAAAGTGAGGCATCAAACTAAGGTCAATTTTTATATCTCTATCTGCCAAAGGCAAACTCAAGCAATATTCAAAGTCAATCGACTTATATTTTAACTTTAGGTCTTTTTCTTGGGCCTGTTTTTTGATTTCCGCCATGATGCGGTTAAGGTTAACAATCAAATTATTTGAAATTTGATTATTCTCATAGACACGTTCATAGACGTTTTCAGCAACGTCAATGTATTTTATAAGCTCTGCATTTTCATTCATATCGTTCACTTTCTCTTTTTTTAAAGATTATGAACTGCTAAATGTTTAATTGCGTTACTTGGTACATTAGTAATGTGAAAAATGTATTTTTTACTTTACCGACAAATATAATTAAGCAATTGATATTTACTAAAAACATTTTTTATTTTCATATTTATATACATTTAAGACTTTTGTTGAAGTTAAATTTTTCTAGTTATCACAATTAAGTAATGATCAATTTTAAGTCAAAAAAAACCGCCCCAGAAGGCGGTCGCTGAATTTAAACCAGCAGATATAGAAGTAAGGTGGACGTTTACTTCTATATTCTTTTATGAAGGAGTTTTATTAGTTTTAATAAAATCCTCAGATTTAAAATAATTGATAATCATGTCTGCATGCTCTTCTTTTGGAGGAGCAACAGTGACCGGAAACGAATCTTTCGACATTTTAAAACCTGGTGGTAAAAAGTGCGAAATTGGTGGCAATTTAGGCTTTCCCCCTTCTGTGATTCGCTCAATAAGACCAGCTAACCAAAGAAGATATTCACCTTCGTTTGCAAACTTTGGCATGACACTCAAATCAATTTTAACTTTGCATTCACTTAACGGTTTCGTTAGGTTTTCTTCAAAGTCGATATAGTTGAACTTGAGCTTAAACTCAGTTCCCTTGATGGCTTTTCGGATCTGACTAATTAAACAGTTAAGGTTCTGAGTAATGTCATCAGTGAATAAGCCATCTTTTTTTATATTTTTATAAACCTTTTCGGCTACAGCTAGATACTTTGGCATTAACCTCTCTCCGTCCTATTGTTATAAAGTTCTGATCTATGAATGTCTTATGTATTTGATTATGCTTAAACGCGTGTAATTAAAGGTAACCTTATTAGACTTGTTTGTAAGTAGTTGGCGCTTTATGTAAATCGCACCAATAAAATACCGAAAAAAATTATGGTTTTGATAACTCATCCGCAAAAATGCATGGTTGAATAGAGAAAGTTTGAAACATTTATTTTCATATTATTTTTACCATTTGGTAAAATTAATATGCTTTCATTTGCTTATCTCGTCTCACTAAACCCAGAACAGCTCGACGTACTCGTATTTCTTCTTCAGAAAAAGGTAAATGCTCGATGAGCTCGCAAATTGAGAGAGAATTATTTTCGATCAAAAAGCAGTCTTGCTCTGTTGTCCAATTAGTCGTAGCCGATTCAGTTTGTTTTAAATAGCGTTTCATATTTCCTAGCAGACTTAATTACACATATTAAAAGCCTGCCTTTAGGCAAGCTTATATTTCAGATTTTGAATTGATCATTATTATAGCAGTCTATAAATGGTATGTTCAGTTAATATTGTAGTTGCCCTAACTAAACATCATAAAAAAAGCCCACTTACTGTGGGCTTCTAAATGGTTATTGTGCGGCATTTACCCCAACAATAAACTGACTACAATTAGAACCTTCAGATGCATTACCTAATTGCTTTTCAGAGAATTTAAATTTGGAAGCAACTGACTCATAATCTTTTTTAAGGCTTTGGCCTGTGAGCTCACCAAGCTCTTTCACCTGTTCTGGTTTTAAGATGCCATGTTCAACTGCTTGGTTTACCATGACACATGCTGTCGTCATCGCGTCATAACGTGCAGCAGTTTTAGAGTAACCAAGAGCACCGATTACACCACCAACAATTAAACCAATAATGACCGCTAAAGTTACGTGCATTTTATTCATTTTTTAAATACCTAAAAATCTAACCAAAAGACGAACACTTCAAAAGGATGTGCTCAAGTCCAGTTAGGATAGTCGTATTTACAGGTTTTAAAAAGTTAGATTCTGTCACATTTATTGATAGATTACGTGAAATGTGTTTAATCAATTAAAAGGAAAATATCAGACCTTCCTAATTCTCTTTCGTTTTTTGCTTGGCACTTCTAAAGGAATTGCCACCTTACCTGTACCCAACCCGCGGAAAAAATAATTAATGATATATAAGAATGATGTGTGCTGAGAAAACAGGAGGTTTTAACTTGGTAAACTATAGACACTCATC
>NZ_JBQENP010000031.1:0-23700 GCF_052044755.1 Acinetobacter sp. 22512
TATCTGCATCACCGCCGATGGATGTGCATTATAGACCATCTCATCCCCTTTGCAATACCTTTTTTAATATTAGTGCAACAACAGTTCGCTTTTTAATCAAAAATGATAAAAATAGTTATTTTTTATATAAACATGGTTGTAAAAGCATCAATTTATCTAAAATTTTCTCGTCTTGATTCTTTTCTTGCCATCTAAGTGGGCGACAATCAATATATTCACAGTACCCACCCTCTCCTTGCAGACACTGTTCATTCCAGCTTAATTGATATTGAAAGCTTCCCACATATCCCGCCGCCAAACCAAACTTATAGTCACCTCGGCTTTGTGCATAAAGTTCAAAAATTATTTTTCCATTTTTCTCACATTGCCAAGAAAACTCCCTAGGCAAGTACATCTCTTTACCATTCGGTGTTTTAACCTTTGGATAAACTCGGTGGATATGTAAATTTACGTCTTCTGTAAAACTTTCAACAGGCTTCCCAAATTCTTGAATATCTAATCTTGAACATAGGATGATATTCCACTGATTTCTTATTTGTAAGAATGTAAGCTGCGTCGTTTCATTTAAGTTAATAATTTGGCATGTATAGAAACATAAAGATAAGAACGGCAAGTGCAAAGCTCGCGCGTGTTTAAATCGTCCCAACCCTTCAATTTCATATTTCTGTCCTTTATAAAAAATTTCACCTTCACATATACATAGTGTTGACCAATAGTCAGAAACACCCCACTGCAAAGCAGAGGCATTAGATATATTTTCTGGAATCTGAATTGTAAGATCACATCCCATTTCTGGATCTAATCGCTGAAGGCGAATCATGGGAATTTGCCATTGAATCAGATCGGTTTTATCAAATTGATATAGCGTCGAATCAAACTGGCATTGGCGTCGAATAGAATATGTTTTTAAATGTCCCACACTATGTTGGCTATTACTTACAAGCACTGTTGCAGTGTCGATAGCTGAAGTTGTAATGCTGTGGGTGTTATAACACAGAGGAATACGTGGCTGTCCCACTAAACTAATATAGTTAAAATAACGAAGTGGGGTTGGTAAATTTGGAAGGATCAAGCCTTGATAAACAATTTTAAAAAAGCCACGAGAAGGTTGATAAACAACCCCCTCTTTAGCATTAGGGCCCAGCTGCTGTAATTGATTAATTTCACTTATCAACTTAGGCATACTGAACCTCTTCTATTTTATGTTTTTAGTGTTTCATTACTCTTGCGTGCAAATAAAGTCGTAACAAAACCAGATAGAGCATAGATAATTGAAACTGTCAAAATGCCCATTGGAATATTATAAGTGATTGCCGCAAAAATCAGTACTACTGGCAACATAACTACAAAAGGAACGCGTTTACGATCCATCTGCTTGAAAGAATAATATTTAATATTGGAAATCATGAGTAATCCCACAATTACCATAAGAACAGCATTAATAGTTTGAATCGCAATATCACGTAAATCAAAAATGAAAGGATAATCGCGAGCAACCCAAACGAGTGAAATAATGATAATAGCAGCGAGTGGACTTGCAATGCCGATAAAATAACGCTTATCAACAACGCCAATTTGCACATTAAAACGCGCTAGTCGGAAGGCTGCGCAGGCTGTATAAACAAAACAACAAGCCAGACCAATACGACCTAAATCATGCAAACTCCAGCTATACATCAGCATTGCTGGAGCCACACCAAAAGCTAACAAGTCTGAGAGAGAATCATATTGTTCGCCAAAAGCACTTTGTGCACCAATCGCTCGAGCAACTCGACCATCTAAGCCATCTAATAGCGCTGCAATAAAAATGGCATAGATCGCTTGGTTAAAATCCCCATTCATACTTGCAATGATGGAATAGAAACCGGACAACAGAGCAGCGGTTGTAATTAAGTTAGGCCAAAGATAAATACCTCGGCGCTTCACTTTTTGTCCTTCTGGATTATCTTCTTCTTCAACCACTTCAAATGTAATCCCATCAAATGAATGTTCATTATGAGTTAAATCTTGCTCTGGTTTAGGCGCATTTGTCATTATTTTCTATTCCAAACATGTGCATTGATTTAAGTTAACTGTTACTCACCTACCAACCAGCGAACAGCAGCATGACCACCAGTTTCTTGCATGCGAAGATGCGGGAATAACCACTGTAGTGCTTGGTCTGCTTGTTCAGAGAACTGCCAAGGTGGGTTAATCACTAATAGACCACAACCATTTAGACCTACAGGAGTGTCATCTGGCCACACACAAATTTCACAAACTAACTGACGGCGAATACCCGTTTTAAACATTTTCTTTTCAAAACGCTCAATCATCGCTCGGTCTTTGATTGGATACCAAACTGCAAAAACGCCTGTTGGCCATTTTTTATAAGCTTGTTGTAAAAGTTCAACTAATTGCGGAAAGTCTTTACGTTCTAATTCGTAAGGAGGGTCAATCATAACAAGACCGCGCTTTTCTTTTGGCGGAATTACGCCAAGCAAGCCTTCATATGCATCACGCTCATGTAAACCTGCACGTTTATCACGAATGTTATGACGTAATTGCTGAAATACATCGCGCTGCATTTCAAATATAGTCGCTTTGTCGATTTCACGCATGCCTTGCAGGGCAAACCAAGGAGAACCTGGATAGCTTCCCTTACCTTCTTCAGAACGCAATTGTTCGACTAACTTCAAATATTGTTGGATTGCTTCAGGTGCCTGACGCTTTTCCATTTCAGATAGTTGAACTAGACGATGAATGCCTGTGAGAAATTCTCCAGACTTTTGTGCAGGTGCCAGAGATAAATCATATTTGCCGGCCCCTCCATGCGTATCGATATAACGATAAGGTTTATCTTTAGCATTTAAACGGTTGAGAAGCTGTAGCAAAAGCACATGCTTCATAACATCTGCAAAGTTGCCCGCATGGAAATGGTGACGGTAATTCATGTTGACTTTAATTCCTCAATTCAACAAATAGTTTAACATGAAAAAAATATTCTTTCGTAAGGTTGTGATCATCTAAAATAGAGCTGCTTGATATTTTTACGATCTACTCGAGGTTATATGCGTTCTCACTCACTTCCTGATTCATGGAATTTGGATCAAATTTTAGATGATTTAAATGCGCATGGCTTTGCCATTATAAATCAAGCATATCCAGATCAATATCGCGCACAGGTTTCTCAAGAGTGTAGCCATCATATGGATGAATTTAGAGAAGCAGGCATTCAAAACGGCGTTGTAAGCAATATTCGTAGCGACCATATTCTCTGGATTAATGATCAGCTCCCTATTGCTCAGCAACATATTGAAACCTTAACTTTATTTTCACAAAGTCTAAATCAAGCATTCTATTTAGGGATTAAAGAGGTTGAAGCTCATTTTGCCCGTTATAATTTGGGTGAATTTTATGCTTTACACCGAGACAATCCTCAACAAAAAAATGATCGTATTATCTCAACTGTCTATTATTTACATCCAGAATGGCAAGAAGATTGGGGTGGACAATTACGACTGCAAGATAAAAATGAGAAATGGCATATTGTTAATCCCGAACCCAATCGACTGGTAATATTCCAAAGCGATTTACTACATGAAGTATTAATTTCAAAACAACAAAGACTTTCTATTACAGCTTGGCTTCGTAGTGGAAATTCTATTTGGGTTTAAAGGTTACTCTTTAAATTTGGTAAATGAACCCGATATAAAAGCTATTGATTAAAAAAGGTGATGGCGTATGTCTATTGAAAGTAAAACAATTGTGAACCGAATTGGTGAAACAGACCAACTTTATTTGACTGAAAATACGCCTGAGCTTGCTTTAGAGCGTGCTGAGTTACGCATGCAACTTGTAATATTAAGTCGTGTTCGCCAAGAACAACTTCATTTTTTACAAGAAGCTATTGTTCTGCTTGAACAAGCTCGCATGGAATATGAAGAAATGCCATTGAGCTTATACCTTAATTTGTCTCTACACTTAGCCAAAGCGTATATGCTTTATTTTGAACTAAACAAAGAAAAACGTTTTGCGCTGATTACTCAACAAATTTTGAAGCCATTAGCACATCATGAACATGCTGATATCTATTTCTTCTTGGCATATGCTTCAGCAGCACGACAAGAGTCAGCATTAACACGACATTGGTTAACTAAATATTTATCAACGTCTACATGTGATCTTGAATTGCTTCATGGCCAACCTGTATTTGACCTTGTACGTCATGAGCCATGGTATAAAGATAAATTAAAAGTAAAGACACATTAAACTATTAATACAATAAAGCCTGTTTTACGTATTACTTGTAAAACAGGCTTTATTTTTTGAAATTATTTTTTCACACTGTCTTCATGCAGTTGTTCATTAAGCTCATCAATAACCACAATCCATTCATCATCTTTTTCCCAATGACTCTTCAAAAAATCGCTTTGACCTTTTGACCAAAAAGACGCTTCATGTAATTTTTGCTCGGCTGGCAATTGATGTGTTTTGATAAAGTTTTCAATACTTGCTTCATCAGAATCTAAACCCAACTGATCAAATAAAAGCTCTAAAGTCGGTTGCTGTTCAAACATTGTTATTCTCCTATAACTTCTTTTAAATCATCTATTAACTAATCTAACAATAAAACGTTTTTACTTGCATGATAGTGTCTATATTTTCTTGTTGCTTTTTGTGTTTGCTTTTTCAGAATTCAATAAAAAAGCACTCTAAAAGAGTGCTTTTTTAACTCATCAAGCTGATGAATTATTTTACCATGTCAGCAATTGCTGCACGTTCTTCTTCAAGCTCGTTTAGAGTGAAGTTGATACGCTCACGGCTGAATTCATCGATTTCTAAACCTTGAACGATTTTGTATTCACCGTTTTCAGTTGTAACAGGGAAACCGAACATAACGCCTTCAGGAATACCATAAGAACCATCAGATGGAATACCCATAGTTACCCATTTGCCGTTTGTACCAAGCGCCCAGTCACGCATATGGTCAATTGCAGCGTTAGCAGCAGAAGCAGCAGAAGACAAACCACGCGCTTCGATGATCGCAGCACCACGTTTACCAACAGTTGGAAGGAATACGTCTTTGTTCCAAGCTGGATCGTTGATTTTGTCTTTTAAGCTTTCGCCATTTGCAGTTGCAAAACGGTAGTCAGCATACATTGTTGGAGAGTGGTTGCCCCAAACTGTTAAGTTTTCGATATCAGCAACTGCAACACCAGCTTTTTGAGCAACTTGAGTCAACGCACGGTTGTGGTCAAGACGCAACATCGCTGTGAAGTTTTTCGCTGGAAGATCTGGAGCAGATTTCATTGCGATGTAAGCGTTAGTGTTTGCAGGGTTACCTACAACTAATACTTTAACGTTACGGCTAGCAACTTCGTTTAATGCTTGACCTTGGCCGATGAAAATTTCACCGTTAACTTTTAACAAGTCAGCACGTTCCATACCAGGACCACGTGGACGAGAACCTACCAATAATGCGTAGTCAGCATCTTTAAATGCAACTTTCGGATCATCAGTCCCGATCATGCCAGCCAATAAAGGGAAAGCACAGTCATCAAGTTCCATCATTACGCCTTTAAGCGCTTGTTGTGCTTTTTCAACTGGAACTTCAAGCAATTGTAAAATAACAGGTTGATCTTTACCTAACATTTCACCGCTTGCGATACGGAATAATAAGCTGTAACCAATTTGACCTGCAGCGCCAGTCACGGCAACACGAACGGGTTGCTTCATGTAATTGTCTCCAATGAGTGTCCTTAATCGGGCTAAATAGGAATTCCATCTAACCAAATCATCATAAACGGCAAAGATTGTACTCTAAAGATTTGGCAGATGCATGTAAAAGCCACTCGTTTTCACCAAAAGTCTGATAGAAAATACAAATTAATCTTTACAAATAGATTCAATGTATGGTGAGCATTTCCTTACGAAATGTCTGTAATCTTTAATAACTACCTTTAATCATGATTTCACCAGGGCAATTCGATACCACATGATTTGCACACTGTTTATATTGGCCCTTTACCGTGTAACAAACTTTCACTTCCGTTAAGACCACATCCGAACGTGATAATTGACAACTAAAACGGATACCATTTTGAGGTAAGCTCGGATTAAGACGTACAAACTGCTGTCTTAACGCAGATTGCTGCATTTCAACATTTGTTGAACTTGTGAGACTGGCCGGAATTTTTAAACGTTCAGCGAAATTAATAACCGTACGGAAATATTGGCTTGCATTCATAGGAACGCATCCACCTACACTTTTCCATAGCTGTACACGAGCATTATTATCAGGCATAACCCGAGCTACGACTTTGGCTTGCAATGGAGATAAGGTTGCAGAACTGTCTGTTGAGCAGTTACTTTGGTTTGTTTCCGGCATAAGGCCTGTAATTGTCAGTGAATATCCTTCAAGACATTTACGTTGTTTTTGTTTAGAGGGATCTAATGCACATGCGGCAGGTGTCATTTGCACATGCATAACATACCCCTGTAAATTAACAGGTTCGGCATGTAAAACGGAACTCATCAATCCTACTCCCGCACAGATGAGCCACCATGCAAGTTGCAAAATTGAACGAAGTTCCAAATATCTATATTTCATTTAATTAAAACTTGAATATGCCAATTAAAAGAAGATCCATCATCAACCACCTTAAAGCTAAGGCGACGTACGCATTGGAATGACTTTCATACGCTGCGATAACGACTGGGCGCCTTGACCCAATATTACGCCGTAATGTGTTGCATTCGTCATAACGTGCTTGACATAGTCTCTGGTTTCTAACAATGGAATTGTCTCAGTATATTGGTCAGCCGAAATTGATTGATAGTCCGGCTGCCAACGTCTAGCCCGATTAGGCCCCGCATTATAACCTGCTGTCGCCAAAACAGGGTTATTGCTTAATTGTCCCTGAATCATCGACAAATAAAATGTTCCATATCGAATATTGGTATTCATTTCATTTAATGCAGCCGGATTATAAGTTTCACCCATTTGACGTGCAATCAACTTCGCTGTATCAGGCATAATTTGCATAAGACCGCCCGCCCCAACGTGAGAACGCGCAGAAGTAACAAACCGACTTTCTTGACGCATTAAACCATAAGCCCATGCGGGGTCAATTCCTGCATTGTAACTATGGCTTACGACATTAGTCTTATGAGGAGTCACATAGCGATAAGTATCATTATGCTTATTTGTTGTACGATCTGCTGCATAAATTGCACGGTCATACCAGCCCATGTCATGAGCACGCTTTGCCGCAGCTAAAAGTAAACCGTCATCATGCTGAAGATATGCTTGACGAACTGCCCAATTCCACTCTCGATTCGTGTAAGTTGGATTTGCATTAATACGTCTTAAAGTAAAAGCACGATTAAAGTGAATATTCTGATCTAAACGTCTTAAATCACTTGCCGTTGGCTGATCATCATAAGGTTGATGGTTATAACGTTCACCTAAGCGATCTTTTGCTAAAAGGTTATGATAGTCATCACCAGCCTGAGCCAGTTTTCTATAAATTTGTTGCGCTGTTGCTTTAGAAGCACTATCTCCACGCTGCTCTGATGCCCGAGCAAGCCAATATTGCCAGCGATCTTCTTGTTTTTGGGTTACCGTCATACTATCAATAGCGCGAATTAAACTTTCCCACGCCCCAAAACGAATCGCCTGGCGCGCATAAATTTCAGCTTCTTCCGGACTTAATGGATAACCATAACTTGCATCAAAGTATTGAAGAACTTCACGATTAAAATTATTTTTCATTACCGTGGTGCCACCAATATAGGCTACCGTACGATATAAATATTTTTGTACATTTTGTGGCGTACCTTGGGCAACACGCTGCACATTTGAAAAAGCATTACTTAAGTCATTATTAGCTAAACGCCCTAACGCAAAAATCAAATAAGCATAATCTGCATCATTTGTCTTAGGCGCACTCCATAAATAGTTAAGTGGGTTAGCCTGAATTTGGTTAAGCTGAGCCAAAGACAAATTCAAACCCAAAGTCTGTGCTGTAGCAAGCGCTTGCCCAGACAGACCTGAACGCAACTGCACCCATAGACGTTGTTGTTTATCTTGTGCGCTCATTAAAGGGCTAGATAACATCATGCGCCCTAAACCCAAGCAAGATTCTGGTTGTGACTCAGTTGCTAACCAAACATCTTTATATTCAGCAAAAACTAATGCATCACCGCTTTTCGCCCGCACCTGTGCCAAAGCACAATTTTCGGCTTGGTCAGGGTTGGTGACATAAGATAAGACGGGTTGTGCAGATGCAAAGTCAGCTTGTTTAACTTTTTCTTCAACATAATCGGCTGCTAATTTTTCAGCCATTGCTGATTGTGGATAGCGTTGAGCAAAGCTTACGATAGAGGCAGTAGGTTGAAAGCCAAGGTTTGTATTAAGTTTCCAATATTCTGGGTAATATCCCAACACATCATTTTGCATAGCAAGCTGATATTGGTCTAATAACGCAGTATTACCACTATTTGCAGCATTTAGTGCATCATTAAACTGCTCTTCGGCAGCATAGGTAAATGAACAACCAAGTAAACACATAGCTCCTAACCAGCTACGATGCATATATTTATTTTTCATTACACGACTATGGATTGATGAGCTCTTTCTACTTGGTCTCATATATGTGCTAAACCCTGACTATTCACCTTCAACGCATAGTTTAATTATTCTTCGTGCTTTCTTTTGTTGTGTTATGTAACTCTATGATTCAACATCATTAAAATTCGCCTAATTTACTTCACAAAAACTGTGTCATGTTCTGAAAGTTTACTGTTATCGGTTCAGCTCAAATACTGCTATAATAGATGGTTTGACCCATTTTGGGCCAATTTATTCTTTTTTAGATCGATCTGTTAGGAGCCTGCATGACGGTTCAAACCTTCATTCCCAATGGTGCCAAAGCTGCCTCAGAAAACACTGTTACCCAGCCAACGCACACCACTGATGTTTCAATAAAAAAACTTTATATTGAAACTCAAGGGTGTCAGATGAATGAGTATGACAGTCACCGTATGGCAGACCTTTTAGGGGATTCTCACGGCTACGTTTTAACGACCAACCCTAATGAAGCAGACATTCTGCTGATGAATACATGTTCTATTCGCGAAAAAGCGCAGGAAAAAGTATTTAGTGAATTAGGCCGCTGGCGCAAACTAAAAGACAAAAACCCTGATCTTGTGATTGGTGTGGGTGGGTGTGTTGCGTCTCAAGAAGGTGACAACATTCAAAAACGTGCGCCTTATGTAGACATGATTTTTGGTCCACAAACATTACACCGTTTACCGCAAATGCTTGATCAACATAATGCTCAAGTAGAAAAACCTAAAAAAGATAAAATCAAACTGGTTGATATTTCTTTCCCAGATATTGAAAAATTCGACTTCTTGCCCGAACCACGTGTAGAAGGCTTTAAAGCATTCGTTTCTATTATGGAAGGCTGCTCTAAATACTGTTCTTTCTGTGTAGTTCCCTACACACGCGGTGAAGAAGTTTCTCGTCCATTAGATGATGTACTTGCAGAAATTGCAGGTCTTGCGGAAAAAGGTGTCCGTGAAATTTCACTTCTGGGTCAGAATGTAAATGGATATCGCGGAGAAACCTTTGAAGGTGGTATCTGTACCTTCCCTGAATTGTTACGACTCGTTGCAGAAATTCCAGGTATTGGACGTTTACGTTATACAACATCGCACCCACTTGAGTTCTCTGACGAGCTAATTCAGTGTTATGAAGATTTACCTCAAATGGTGTCGCATTTACACTTACCTGTTCAAAGTGGATCAAATGATGTTTTACAGGCAATGAAGCGAAATCATACGATTGATGTTTATATCGACAAGATTGCCAAATTAAGAAAAATACGTCCTGATATGCACTTATCGAGTGACTTCATTATTGGTTTCCCTGGTGAAACTGATGAAAACTTCGCCGAAACACTTCAATTTATCAAAGACTTAGATTTTGATCACTCATATAGCTTTGTTTATTCAAAACGTCCGGGTACACCTGCATCAGACTTACCTGATACTACGCCTGAGCACGTTAAGAAAGAGCGTTTAGCTCAAGTTCAAAAAGTGATTAAACAGTCTAGCATTGAAAAAACTGATGCAATGCTTGGCAAAATTGAACGTGTTCTTATTGAAAAAGTTTCGGACCAAGACCCTAATATTTTACTAGGTACAGCCGATAATACACGTCTAGTCACTTTTGTCGGTGATGCTTCTTGGGTAGGTCGTTTTGCAGAGATCGAGATTACTGAAATTAAAACTTTAAATTTAGTTTACGGTGAGCTCTTGAATCTTGAGCCTGACGTGGCGTAATGTAGAGGTATTCTAAAGTCTACTGAAAGGTTTTCTCTTGACTGCAGCGATTCGACGTACCGTAACATTTCCTGAAATTTCAATGGAACGTTTAAAGAGCATCTTGGGTGCCTATAATGGGCACCTTAAGCAAATTGAACAGCGTTTAGATGTCAAAATTACTCATCGTGGAGATGTTTTCCATATCGATGGTGAGATAGATGCTGTTGGGAGAGCCGAAGCATTGTTGCAACGACTCTACGAAGAGTCTGAGGTATCCCAGCAAATCAGTGCAGATCTGTTGCATCTGTTAATTCAATCTTCGCAAACTGAACGTAATTTCGAGTTAGTTGGAGAAGAAATGGATGAACATGATGCACCAATGGATGTCTATTTCCAAACTCGAAAAGGCCGTATTAACCCCCGTGGTGCCAATCAAAAACGCTACGTACAGCGTATTTTGCAAAGCGATATTTCTTTTGGTGTTGGCCCTGCGGGTACAGGTAAAACCTATTTGGCAGTTGCCGCC
The DNA here is from genome assembly GCF_052044755.1 of Acinetobacter sp. 22512. Taxonomy (NCBI): domain Bacteria; kingdom Pseudomonadati; phylum Pseudomonadota; class Gammaproteobacteria; order Moraxellales; family Moraxellaceae; genus Acinetobacter; species Acinetobacter sp. 22512. Next base: position 10,841 of record NZ_JBQENP010000031.1, read on the forward strand.
GCAGTAGATATGCTTGAACGTAACGAAATCCAACGGATTTTACTTGTACGTCCTGCTGTAGAAGCTGGAGAAAAGCTAGGCTTCCTACCGGGTGACTTAACTCAGAAAATCGACCCATACCTCCGCCCTCTTTACGATGCTCTTTACGAAATGCTCGGCTTTGAAAAAGTTGCCAAGTTAATCGAGCGTCAAGTGATTGAAGTTGCACCTCTTGCATATATGCGTGGTCGCACACTTAACCATTCATTTGTAATTTTGGATGAAGCCCAAAACACAACGCCAGAACAAATGAAAATGTTCTTGACCCGTTTAGGTTTTGGTTCTCGTGCAGTGATTACAGGTGATATTACCCAAGTAGATTTACCTCGAGGCCAACAATCTGGTTTGGCACATGCACTACGTGTACTCGAGAACATTAAAGAAATTCATATTACCCGTTTCCATTCCCGTGACGTTGTACGTCATCAACTTGTTCAAAAAATTGTTGAAGCGTATGAAGGTTGGGATGGTGAACAACAGCGTCTTAATGCTGAAGCACGTGCTGAACGTAAAGCACGTCAAGAAGCATTAGTTGCTGAAAACGATACAGCAGCAGACTTGCAACATCAGGATGCTTAAGGATTCATTTTGAAAATCAGTTTAAGTTTACAACAAGACTTTCAATCACCTGAGTTAGAGCTCAAACGAGCTCAACTCAAAAAAATTATTGAGACAACTTTACGCCACGTTGGTTATAAAGAAGATTGTGAAATTGGGGTTGCTTGCGTTGATCTGGAAGAAAGCCAGCAACTCAATTTGCAATACCGAGAAAAAGATAAACCAACTAATGTTTTATCTTTCCCAAGTGATATTCCAGAAGAAGTTTTACCAATGCTAGATGCCTTACCTCTAGGTGATTTAGTTATTTGTATTCCAGTGGTATTACAAGAAGCATTAGAACAGAAAAAAACTGCCCAAAATCATTTTGCACATCTATTAGTACATGGTGTTTTACATTTGCTTGGCTATGACCATGAAACTAGTGATGAAGATGCAGAAGAAATGGAAGGCTTAGAAATTGAAATTTTAGCAAAACTCAATATTGCTAACCCTTATCAGGAATAATGTGATTATTAGTAAAATGTGGATATCCTAAAAGTTATCCACATTTTTTAATTAGTGAACCTCAAATTCAGCTTCAGCTGGGTCAAAACGCCAAGTACGTACAATACGCAACTCCGAAATATCTTTCATATTCGCATCAAAATGCCCAAATGGTGCACCGCGACGTACTGAAGACTTAGCTGCTTCGTCTAGTATTGAATGCCCTGAACTTTCAAGCAGACGGATTGCACGAATTCCGCCTTGAGCATTCAAAATAACCATTAAACGCACTTCACCTCTTAGCTGTTGCTGTTTGGCTTCTTCAGGGTAATAGCGATTACCGTAAAGCTCTACTTTTTCACGAAATTTATCTAAATAAATAGCTGAAGCCTCTTTCTTCGCTTGAATTCCGTCTACTGTCTTTATTTTTTGCTGACGGCTGAAATCTTGTTGGCGTTGCAAATATTGTGCTTCAAGGCTTGCAACCATGGCAGCTTTTGCTTGAAATTGACTTTGTAGTTGTTCTAGTTCTTTTTTTCTTTGGCTTGCATCCGCTTGTTTCTGCCAACTCAAAACCGTCATTAAAACTTTTTCTTCAAATTTAAGCTCTCTTTGTTGCTGTATCTTTTGCAAACTTTCTAACTCAGTATTTCCAGTTGAAGCATCATTGAGCATCGGATTTGGAGTATCACTAGAAGTCCGATGAGCTTCACGAAATGCGCCCGCACCTTGCTGATCTGCTTGCGCTAAAAAATCTGCTTGGTGAACTGGCTCATTGCTTGGCCGAATTGAAATTGCAATTTCTTTAGTAGATTGCTCTGAGGGGCTAGGCATGGCAAAGTGAATGAGCAATACAAAAATATGCAGTAAGATTGCCAATATTGTTGCGGCAATAAAGACTCGGTCTTGCCACCAATGATGAAAAGGCTCTATGGATAAACTTCTTTTGTTCAACATAATCTTAAAAGCATATAAATGCCTTTTCCCCACGGTTTAATACCGAATAAAATACAAACTGATATTCAAATATGGATAAAAGTGTGATTCACTTCAAATATAGGGTTTTATCCATTTTCATTTTGTCAAAATGTATCAAGTAAATTTGCTACACTGCAATATCAAAACCCGTTTTTTATCATAATAAAGATTGTGTGGGCTCTTTAGTAAATTATCTTCTGGAAGTTCTTTTATGCAAACGCTATTTTCCTCATTAGTCAGACGCCTTCAAAAAGTCTATAAAAAAGCAGAAGCATTCATTGAGGAAGAAAGAGATTTTACATTATCGCAAACCTTTCTGAATGCTACTTTGCAACGTTACGTGACAAATAATGTTGAGTTTTTAGATGACCTACATGCAGATCTTTATCATGACTGGTTAAGATTATATGCAACCATGCATGTAAAAGGTTTAGAAACCACACTATCGGTTGATTTAAAACTGATCCAGATGGAATTTAATAAAGAACAACAACTTTTAGTTTTTGAACAAATTAGCAATACACAAATTATTGAAGCGAAATATAAAAACTTTTGGCAAAAGATCGCCGTAAAAGCCGCAGTTTTTTATTACCATAAAATTTTGAAAAAAGACCCTTTGGGGATGATTCTTGAACGTTTTAATGTAGCAGAAGAACGCGATGAACTCATTTTTCTTGATCTCAACCGTTGGTTTGGCAAAAAAGCCAGCATCATCGAAACATTAGGCAAAGTACATATAAATTACGCACGAGTGCGTGAAGCTGAGTTAGTTGTATTTGGAAATGTGAATTTAGCAGCCTTACTTTCTCGTGATCAGGACGACGATTTTGAAGAAGAATTCACAGATTCTGAAATAACGCCAATTCAGCAAAAAGATGAGTAAACGGTTTATAAATGAAGATGAATTAACTGCCAAAAAACACAAATAGATTACACATTTAGCATAAATCCTGATTTTTTCTCCATGATCAACAGGCATAATATGCTTAAGTTACAGATGCATCAGCACTGACTTTTTAGTCTGTACAAGGATATTTACTTATGGCAACAAAATTTCTGAAATCGTTTGGCATCGCAACAGGTATTTCAACAACTTTGCTTTTTGCAGGCTTCTCAAGCCATGCACTTGCCATGAGCCCATTTCAGGCAAATTATCAGTTTACTTACAATAATAAAGGCATGGGGTCGGCTACACGTGCCTTAAGCCAACAAGGTAATAACTGGACTTATAAATTCACTGCAAAAGCAGGCGGAATTGCGTCCGCAAGTGAAACAAGTAAATTTAGTTTCACCAATGGTAAAATTGGGTCTCAAAGTTTTAGCCGTACCAGCAAAATTTTGATTCATAACAACACCATGAGTATTAACTTTAATCCAAATAGCAAAACTATCTCTACCAAGAAAGATGATAAAGCTCGTTCATTTGCTTGGCAGGCAGGCGTTCTTGATGAGTTAAACGCAGAGTTACAACTGCGTGAAGACTTAAAAAATGGTTCACTGAAGTCCTCTTATCCACTTGCAGATGCAAAAGAAGTTGAAAATCGTCGATTTGTAAAACAAGGTAATGAGAAAATTAAAACCTCTTATGGAACATTCGATACCATTAAAGTGGTTTTACAACACAACAAACCTGAACGCAGTACAATCTTTTGGTTAGCTCCGAAATTAGATTATTTACCAGTTAAAGTCAGTCATATTGATGGTAAAACTTCTTATGGATTGTTATTAACAAGTTATACAGGTAAGACGAATTAAAGCTTGCATTTTTTTGGATGCTTTTTAAAATACGCATTTGCTTTAAAAAGCATCCGTCTAGAGGATTCTCCCGTGCACGCACTAGAACAGAAAATCTTAACAGAAGGTATCGTTCTATCTGATCAAGTCTTGAAAGTCGACGCTTTCTTAAACCACCAAATTGATCCTGTATTAATGCAGCAGATTGGTAAAGAATTTGCCGCTCGCTTTAAAGATGCAGGGATTACCAAGATTATTACCATTGAAGCATCAGGTATTGCACCTGCAATCATGGCAGGTTTAGAACTTGGTGTACCTGTAATTTTTGCTCGCAAATATCAGTCATTGACCTTAAAAGATGACTTATATCGCTCTAAAGTATTTAGTTTTACTAAACAAACTGAAAGCACGATTGCGATTTCAAATAAACATCTTCATTCAACTGATAAAGCATTAGTTATTGATGACTTCTTGGCAAATGGTCAAGCAGCATTAGGCCTGATTGATTTAATTCACCAAGCAAATGCAGAAGTTGTAGGTGTGGGTATTGTGATTGAGAAATCATTCCAACCAGGTCGTGATTTATTGCTTGAAAAAGGCTACCGCGTTGAATCATTAGCACGTGTACACTCTCTTACAGATGGCAAAGTTACTTTTGTAAAAGAATAAGATGTACACCTAAAAAAGAGCGGATATCCGCTCTTTTTTATTTGCTCAAAACTAAACTAAAAGCTTTTTGGCAACCTCTCCTAAACGTTTGCCTTGAGCTTCACACAAAATCTTTTCATCCTGACTTAAGTTTTGGTCATGACGCGGTCCACTTACATGGCTTGCGCCATAAGGTGTTCCCCCTGTTTTAGTATTAGATAAGGCTGGAATTGCATTAGGTAATCCCAAAATCATCATGCCATGATGAAATAACGGCGGTAGCATAGTGAGTAAAGTACTTTCTTGCCCACCATGCATTGAACCAGAAGAAGTGAAAACACAAGCGGGTTTATTATGTAATGCCCCATTGAGCCAAAGACTGGTTGTTTGATCCCAAAAATATTTCATTTCACTTGCCATATTGCCAAAACGGGTTGGAGAACCTAACGCTAAACCTGAACAATTCGCTAGATCATCTAACGTACAATAGATATCACCTTCTTCCGGAATACTTGGCTCGGCTATTGTGACAGCTGGAGCAATATTTGGTACTGTCCGAATTTTCACTGACATACCCGCAGACTCAACACCGTTGGCAATTAAATGAGCCATTTCTTTAGTAGAACCATATTTGCTGTAATAGAGTACAAGAATGTAAGGTTGCATCGGTTTCATAAATTTTGTTAAAAAGACACTATACGGGATTTTTTATTTTTTTGGCGCAACCAATTTTATGAAATTCTAAAGGTGATTGATGAGGTAGCACAAAAGATAATGCGAGCAAATTTCTCGGACTCATCGAGTAAAAAGTTTATCTACTTTTGGTAAACCCTTGCTTAGACAACAGAAAGCCTACTTTGTTGAAAAAAGTTTATGGCTACAATTCTTTCTATAGCACATAGTAAACTTACAGAACGACTTTAATTCTATAAGTTATTATTTTGCTTTAATCTACGATTTGAGTACTTAAGCTCATACTTTCATAAGCTATCAATCGCCCAACATGATGATTAAAAAAATCGGGATAGACGACGCATGTTACAACGTTTTTTAAGTAAACTTCCTTTTTATAATAAAACCTGGTTTCAGTTCGTTTTATATGTATTTAAGCGTTTTGAAGCTGATCGGTGCCGTGAACAAGCTGGCTCTCTCACCTATACAACGCTATTCGCAGTTGTGCCGATGTTAACGGTTTTTTTAGTAATTATTTCTTCAATCAAAGCGTTAGAACCCGCAAGACAACAGCTGCAACATTTAATTTATAGTAATTTTTTACCGAAAAGTACGATTGCATTTGATAAAGCGCTAAATGCTTTTACAGAAAAATCTAGCAACTTAACCGTTATTGGTGTGCTGTTTTTATTCGTTACTACTGTCTTAATGCTGACCTCAATTGAAACCGTCTTTAACCGTATTTGGCGTGTAAAAGAAACTCGTAGTGGCATTATGGGCTTTATGCGCTATTGGACAATCATCTCTTTAGGTCCGATTATTTTAGGCAGTGCATTTGTTATTTCATCAACAGTTGCATCGATGAACTTATTAAGCAATAACTTCACAGGTTATCAACTTGATGGCGCATTTCTACTCTGGCTAATTTCTTTTGTACTCACTATTTTGGGTTTCTTCATTTTATATTGGACCATTCCCAATCGTACAGTCCCAGTTTATGCAGCAGGAATAGCGGCTTGTTTAAGTGCGGTACTGTTCGAAATACTCAAAAATTTCTTTAGCTTTGTGATGTCAAATTTCACTAGTTATGAAATTATTTATGGTGCATTTGCAGCAGTGCCAATTTTTCTTCTATGGATCTTCCTGTCATGGAACATTATTTTACTTGGTGTAGAAGTAAGTTTTGCTCTAACTGCTTTTCACTCGGGTAAAGAGCAAAAACGTCATCCTGTTTTAATGCTATTAGATATTCTTGAGCTGTTTTATAAAAAACAGAAACTCGGTGAAAGTGTAAGTGACAAAGAAGCTTTAGAAATTTTAGGTCGCGGAGAAATTGGCCGCTGGCCAGCTTATGTACTTTTACTTGAAGAGCAAAATTTGGTTAAACGTACCGATAAAGATGAATATGTGCTTGCGCGCAATTTATCCCAAGTTGACTTCTGGAGCTTTTTCACTGCTCTTCCATACCCTTTACCATTACGTGAAGATGTTTTGAATGTACATGATGACGATGAATGGATGGAAAAAATAGGACCCGCCTTGGTCGAATCTAATGATTATTTAGCAGCAAAACTTTCTATTCCGCTCTCAACAATTTTTGAAGAGAAATAAGAAAGTAGAACTCTTCAATAGTACAGACACTCTTTCCTACCCAATAAAAAACCCTATTATTAAAAAAATAATAGGGTTAAAAATTGGCAATTTTAGGAGTGGGTTATGCTTTTACAAAAGTTTCCCATGCAAAATCTTGCGTTGCACCTTTTAATGTCATTTTCAACTGATCACCTGCATGTAATGGTCCAACCCCAGCAGGTGAACCTGTCATAATCACATCACCTGGCTCTAGTGAAAAAACCTGATTAATATCAGTTAAAAGTTCACCAATAGTAAACATTAACAGTGCAGTATTACCATCTTGACGCAATTCATCATTAATATGGAAAGTGAATTTGGTCTCTTGCCAATTGGTAATTTCTTTTGTATCAACCCAATCTGCCAAAACACAAGCACCATCAAAAGCTTTAGCTCGCTCCCATGGGTGGCCTTTACTTTTCAGATCATTCTGTAAATCACGCATTGTTAAATCAAGACCTAAAGTTACTGCTCCAATCGCTTTTAAAGCTTTTTCAGGATCTGTTTCACCTTTCAAAGGTTGATCAATACGTAACACCAACTCACATTCAAAATGGCAACTGCCCCACGCTGGATTCCAAGAAATACCGTCATTTAAACCAATCAAACTACTCGGTGGTTTAATAAATAATATAGGGCTGTCAGGCATAGCATTATTTAATTCTTTGACATGATCGGCGTAACTTCTGCCCACGCAAACGATTTTTGAAGGACGTGTATTCATGAGGCTTCCTTTGTTGTTGCGGCTAATAATTCCAATAATTTATTTCTTAAATGTATTTTCAAATATGGTTTGATCTGAAACCTGTGCAAATGCGCGCTTTGGTACAATAATTACAGTTTTATTCTTTAGCTCAAGCATGTAGGTCAATTTACCTTTAGCAAAAGTTTGCACATCCGTATATTGCATCACCTGCTTACGACCATTGGCATAAAGCTCAAAGTAATCTTGATATAAGTCGATTCCCTGCTCACTCTTTCCAAACTGGTAACGAACAAATTGACGCTTAAATAACATAGGTAAAAGCCAGTAACGCATCAGGCCTTGCATCACCAGAAAAAATACGCCTAACCCGACATAATATCGTCCAACCCCAGAGAGACCTAAATAAAATCCCCAAATAATAATTGCGATACTAATTGCAGGTGTAAGAAAACGGGTAAATTGCTTTTTCCCAAATGTCACTAATGAAAATCCATCTTGTGACTCTTCTAAATTCAAATAGTAACGTAAAGATAAAGCTGTTTTTTGCTCAGTCATTGCACTGCATCAATACTCAATAAATCGAAACTATTAGAGCATATTCATTTCAGCTTTAAAATGAATCAAAGGCTATTTTTTATTTTGTTTAAAAGTAGAGCTTATTATGAGATTCGAAGATCAACTACGTTGCATATATAGAACGTAGATTCATATTTTTTGAGTTTATTTCAGTTTTTAAAATTTCTACAATAAGAGCATTACCTTCTTAGTGGAATGTCTCATGTCTTTCTTTGCAAAATTATTTGGCTTAAATCAAAAAACAACAGTCTCAAAAGATGTGGTTACTCAAGCCACTCAAGAGTCCCCTCTTTTCAATCAGCCAAGCTTTTTAGAATTAATTAAAAAACGTCGTTCTATTTATTCGATCGGGAAAAACTTACAACATACTCCTTCGGAGATTGAAGGGTTAATTCAAGAAGCGGTCAAACATAGCCCTTCAGCATTTAACTCTCAGTCATCTCGCATTGTAATTTTATTTAATGAGTCTCATCAAAATTTCTGGAATATTGTTTTAGATGTATTAAAAACTATTGTTCCTGCCGAAGCACTGGCTGGAACTGAACAAAAAATTCAAAGTTTTGCAGCGGGTGCTGGTACAGTTTTATTTTTTGAAGACCAAGATGTGATTAAAGGTCTACAAGAGCAATTTGAATTATATGCTGATAATTTCCCAGTTTGGTCTGAACACTCAACAGCAATTGCACAATTTGCAGTATGGAATGTATTGGCTGAGCAAGGTATTGGAGCTTCTTTACAACATTACAACCCAATTATCGATGAGAAAATTAATGCTGCTTTTGATATTCCTGCGCAATGGAAACTAAGAGCCCAATTAGTATTTGGTTCAATTGAAGGCGAAGCAGGTGAAAAAGCTTTTATTGAAGACGAAAGCCGTTTTAAAACATTTGGCTAATTTTTTTCAACTTCAAATCATTTAAGAGCTGGTTGCCATGAGCACCAGCTTTTAAATCGAACTAATAAAAACAGGTACAAAAAAACCGCTATATATAGCGGTTAATTCTTCAAGTGGTGCGCTCAGAGAGATTCGAACTCCCGACCCCTTAGTTCGTAGCCAAGTGCTCTATCCAGCTGAGCTATGAGCGCGTACTTGATGTTGCGCATTATACGCATTTTTTAAGGCTTAGGAAGCCTTTTTTCATCTTTCTGTCATCAAACGTCTAGTTCTTAGCCATCACTCAAGTTTACATAGCTTTGTAGCTAAAGTTATTGAAACTTTGCTCACCAAAGATGTATCTGAAATATTTTTTTTCAAATAAGTTTTATAGAATTTTTGAAGCTTTTTGCCATCTATCTAGAAGATAAAGGCTACTGTTTTAGTCAACATTATATAAATAATATATTTCTGGTTGAACCTAACCATTATAAGACTGTTTGAAATTTGACTAAGATAATGCCTCAAATAAGTGAAAATATGATTAAAAAAATAATTAGTTAAAATTATATAATATAAAAATTATTATTATTTTTATGTCTAAATTAAATAAATTATTATTTCTTTAAATATTATTTAATAACAAAAAATGTGACTAAAAATACACATTGACAGCTTTTGAGATCTAACCAATACTAAATCGCAATTATTGAGATACACATCTCATTAATTATAAAGCGCAATAAATAATACTTACTTAAAAATACAAAATTATATAGGAAATAGACCAACATGTTCTTACTAACAAACCTCGTATCTTCGATATCAAAAATTACTCAAGATTTGGGTAATATTGTATCGGTGAACACTACTGTAACTGGTAGTTCTTCTATTGAAGGCCAGATATCAACTTCTGGTTTACTTTCAGATACTCTATCTACAGTAACAAATACCCTTACAACAACCACAACAGGCCTTGTTTCTGATGCCGTTGGTACTGTTACTGGCAGTATCGGTTCTACAAGTCCTGTAGACACAGTAACTAATATTATTGGCGGAGTAACTGGCGGTATTGATCTTGGAACTTCTCCAATTGCTCCAGTTATTGACGTTGTTCAAGGTGGTATCGACATTCTTCAGGGTGTTGAAAGCCTAAAAACTGAAATCATCAACACAGGTATCGACACTGTTGCTGATACTATCATTGGTGTTCTTCCTCAAACTGAACACCCTGTTTCTGAAATTGCTGATCTTGGCACTCTAACTTTCGAAACTTCTCGTGACACAGTAAATGGCACGCTTGAAGTCATTTCCGATCTAGTGGGGGGAGACATTCAAGGCGCAACTGAGTCTGCTACTGGTGTCGTTGAAACATTAATCACTAATGGTACAACTGCGACAGGTATTGTTACTGACGTTGTCGGAAGCATTACAGATGTCGTTGGTGGTGTAACTGGTGGCGTTGATGGCAACCCGCTTGAAGTAATTACTGACATCATCGGTGGCGTAACTGGTGGTGTTGACGGTAATCCACTTGAAGTAATTACTGACATTATCGGTGGTGTAACTGGTGGTGTTGACGGTAATCCGCTTGAAGTAATTACTGATATTATCGGCGGCGTAACTGGCGGTATCGGTGATGGCACATCTCCAATCGCTCCAGTGATTGATGTCGTTCAAGGCGGTATTGATATTCTACAAGGTGTAGAGAGTCTAAAAACTGAGATCATCAATACTGGTATCGACACTGTTGCTGATACTATTATTGGTATTCTTCCACAAACTGAATATCCTGTTTCAGACCTAGCAGATCTTGGCACTTTAACTTTCGAAACTTCTCGTGACACAGTAAACGGTGCACTTGAAGTTGTTTCTGATTTAGTTGGTGGTGATATCCAAGGTGCTACTGAATCTGCTACCGGTATTCTCGATACGCTGATTACAAATGGCACAACTGCTACTGGAATTATTAATAACATTATCGGCGGCGCAACAAGTGGTGATAGCCCACTTGGCGTGGTAACCGACATTATTGGTGGTGTAACTGGCGGTGTTAGTGGTAATCCTCTTGAAATCGTGACTGACATTATCGGCGGTGTAACTGGTGGTGTTGACGGTAACCCGCTTGAAGTAATTACTGACATCATCGGCGGTGTAACTGGTGGTGTTGACGGTAATCCACTTGAAGTAATTACTGACATTATCGGTGGCGTAACTGGTGGTGTTGATGGTAATCCACTTGAAGTAATTACTGACATTATTGGCGGTGTAACAGGTGGTATCGGTGGTGGAACTTCCCCAATCTCTCCAGTGATTGATGTTGTTCAAGGCGGTATTGATATTCTTCAGGGCGTAGAAAGCTTAAAAACTGAAATTATCAACACTGGCATTGATACAGTTGCAGATACAATTATCAGCATTCTTCCACAAGCAGAACATCCTGTTTCTGAACTTGCAGACCTCGGCACATTAACTTTCGAAACTTCTCGTGACACAGTAAACGGTGCACTTGAAGTTGTTTCTGATTTAGTTGGTGGTGATATTCAAGGTGCTACTGAATCTGCTACCGGTATTCTCGATATGCTGATTACAAATGGCACAACTGCTACTGGCTTAGTAACAGAAATCATTGGTGGATTGACAGGAACTATTGGTGGGGTTACTGGTGGAGATAGCTCACTAGGCTTAGTCACTGATTTACTTGGCGGTTTAACTGGTAGCGTAGATGGTGATAACCCTCTTGGCTTAGTGACCGACCTTCTAGGCGGCTTAACTGGTGGCGTTACTGGCGGTACAGACAACCCTATCGGCATCGTAACAGATATCGTGGGTAGCTTAACGGGCGGTGTGACTGGTGAAGGCGGATTAGATGTTATTTCTAATTTACTAGGCGGATTAACTGGTGGTAGCTTACTCGGTGGTGTAACGTCGACAGTATCAAGCGTAACTAATACAACGCATACTATCGTACCTACATCATTACTTACCGATAACTTCTTAGAAAACTCTTTCAATACTGTTTAATATAAGTCGTTAAAATAAAGCCACTTATTACAAGTGGCTTTATTTATTAATATATTTTTAAATATTAATTTACTTCTTCCCATCTATAATATTTCTTATGAGCCAGCTCTAACATTGCATAATCATTAGGTGTATCACCATAAGCATAAATTGTAGAATACTGAGTTAAATCATAATTGTTTTTTATTCTATTTACTTTTTCTAAATAACCGCAATCACCATTAATAAAATCACCTGTCAAAATACCATCACGTATTTCAAGTTGATTACATATAACCTCTAAATCTAAAGATTGGCACCAGCTTTCTAAATAAACACCTAATGATGCAGATACAACCACAACCTGATCACCTTGTTGTTTATGCCAAAGAATACGCTCCAAAGCATTTTGACGCACACAGGTAGGAAGGACATTTTTAGCAAACTCTTGTCCCATATATTTTAGGGAATCTGCATCATAGCCCACGTATCCCACCTGACAGAGTTTAGTTCGGATAGTTTTATCGGTTACCCATCCAAGCTTATAACCCGCTATATAAGGTGCAAGTCGAATACCACCTAGTATTTGAGTTTTTTTATTTAAAGAAAATTTAAGGAATAGACTGAATGTATCGTTATGAGTGATCGTGCCATCAAAGTCAAATAAAGCTAAGTTCATTTATGATTATCTCTAATATAATTAAAAAGTTATAAATTTAGATTTTTTAAAGTACTAAAAAACAGGCACAAAAAAACCGCTATAAAAGCGGTTAATTCTTCAAGTTGGTGCGCTCAGAGAGATTCGAACTCCCGACCCCTTAGTTCGTAGCCAAGTGCTCTATCCAGCTGAGCTATGAGCGCGTAACTTGTGTGCCTTTCAGCGATTCGTTCTATTTTACTTGGTGCGCTCAGAGAGATTCGAACTCCCGACCCCTTAGTTCGTAGCCAAGTGCT
>NZ_JBQENP010000032.1:0-20685 GCF_052044755.1 Acinetobacter sp. 22512
CTTGAGATGTGCCAAGCACAGTCTTTATGGCTTTGCTGTGCCTTTTTTTCTCCCAGAAAGGGCACAGGTTTTTTATCTCATTTATATACAACAAAAATTTTTATAACGGTAAAACTATGCCAAAGTTAGTTCTCTCAACACGTGCTATTCAAGTCATTAATACATCGATTGATTTATTTCACCATCATGGCTTTCATACGGTTGGGGTCGATAGAATTGTGAAAGAGTCAAAAATTACCAAAGCGACTTTTTATAACTTCTTTTATTCAAAAGAGCGGTTTATTGAAATCTGTTTGATCGTACAAAAAGAACGTCTAAAAGAAAAAGTGGTTTCAATTGTTGAGTACGACCAAGGCCCAAGTGTAAAGGAAAAACTTAAGAGACTTTATTTCTTACATACTGATTTAGAGGGGCTTTACTATCTATTATTTAAAGCCATGTTTGAAACAAAGCTGACCTATCCAAAAGCTTATCAAACCGCGGTGAGATATAGAACGTGGCTCATCAATGAAATCTATAGCCAGCTTAGAGCACTCAAAAGGGATGCGACTTTTCAGGACGCCAAGCTATTTTTATATATGATTGAAGGCACAATTATTCAGCTTTTAAGCTCAGATGGGGCAATTGATCGGGAAAAGGTGATAGATTTTTATATAATTTATGTCTAACAGAGATGAATTAATCTTTATTTTTTGTGATTTATTCATCATTAATTTTTATTCCTGCGGACAGTTTGGGCAATAGGTTGCAAAAGTTTTATATTAATTACTTAATAGTAGAAATCCCTTACATTTTGTAATGATTAATTCATCATAATTCCTTAAAAGGCAAAAGATATAAGAACGCCTATAATAAAAGGGAAATAGGGATGACAAAATTTATAGCTATCGCCGAAAAGGTTTACGAAGAATTCGAGAAAAAAAATTTATTTTCTGAAAGCACTATTGAGCAGCTCAATAACTTAGTGAGTGCGATAAGAAAAGAACTAAAGGGTTCTTCATGTAAACTAAAAAGTAATTACTTTGATTTCGAAGCGTGTTTAAACAAACCGCCCGATCAGTGCTTAGTTAAGTTAGATATCAGTTTAATGCCCAAATATAAAAATAAGCTTGAATACATCATGTGGTTAGCGGGCTTTATTGAAAGAATTACAGTTGGAGGCAGACCTAAGCTTCCACCACTCGCTAGCTTGATCCCTGCTGAATATCAAGCCAGACAAGAAGTTAAAGTTGATTTAGAAGAAGAAAGAAGAAGGTCAGAAGAAAGCGCCAATATGATTAGGAGCTATTTTGATTCTGACGATTATAAAAAAAATGAAAAAAGTTTGGCTACTTCATGATGAGAAGCACTAATTTTTATTTATAAATAAAAAATCTCAAGCAACTGTTTATGAGAACAGTTGCTTGATGATATTTAAAAAATCTAAAAATGATTATCAGCTGTAAAAGATGATTAGGACCCGTAAGTGGGTGCGTACCTTATATGGCCCAGAAATAAATATTATATTAAGGCTTATCGCTATATTGGATCCAGAAATTTCGGGAGTTTATTTACTCAGCTAATTTTGAACGTGGTTCCATCAATGTAAGTAATACTCTTTTTACATGATCAAACTCTTCTTTATAGATGCAGCCATACAATTTACAAAGGATGAAGAATGAATAATTTGAATTTTAAAAGTCTAAAGAAGTATTGGCTGCGATTCGTGGGTATTGCTGTAATCGCGGGCTCCTTAGTATTGGCATTTGCTTGGGTCGCCGGTCTATTTGGACATCGCACCACAAGCAAAACTTTTTTGGGAGACTCATTAAATAACTTTGATCCCGGATATCGACGTGCACACGGTAAGGGTATTTGTTTTGATGGCACTTACCACAGTAATGGTTCTGCAGCGGCACTCTCTAAAGCCACGGTATTTGCCAAGTCTGATATACCCGCGATTGGCCGTTTTTCTATTGGAAGTGGTAACCCGCATGCGGCAGATAATTCGACAGCAACAGTGAGTATGGCTTTATTACTTTCCGCAGCTGATCATTCACAATGGCGCATGAAATTAAACAACTTTCCCTATTTCCCTACACGAAATGCCGAAGGTTTTTTGGCGCAGCAAAAAGCATTTAAACCAGTTCCAGCTACTGGCAAACCTGATCCAGCCCTTGTTGAGGCTTTCTTAAAAGAATATCCAGAAGCACGTAAGTCTATTGAGCAAAAGGCGAAGATGCCATTAACCGGTAGTTTCAGCGGTGCAGAATTTTATGTCGTAAATGCTTTTATATTGCGGGCTGCCAATGGACAAGAACAGCCAGTTCGTTGGTCTATGCGTCCTCATTCAAAATTTATTAGCTTGACGAAAGAACAACGTGATCAAGCTGGCCATGATTTCTTATTTAAAGACATCAAAAAACGTTTGGCTGAAGGGCCGCTATATTGGGATTTGGTTTTGCAACTTGCCGAGCCGGGAGACCCAGTGAATGACCCGTCTCAACCTTGGCCAAAAGAACGTAAAGAAGTGATAGCAGGAACATTGGAAGTCAAAAATGTAACTGAACAGGTAAATGGCGTTTGCCGTGACATTAACTTTGATCCAACACTAGTTCCACCGGGAATTGAGTTATCAGATGATCCAGTACTCGCCGCACGAGCAGGCATCTATTCACAATCTTACAATGCTCGCTTACGTGAAATTGGATTTGGCAAAGCAACGGATGCCGTGGGCAAATAGGAGAGATCAGCCATGCAAAACAAATCTAACAATAATGCTCCACGTCATTTTAATTTGACTGCTCGAATACTACATTGGCTTATGGCGGTAGCGATTTTGGCCATGCTATTTATTGGTGTGGGAATGACAACCTCAATCACTTGGCGTCCGTGGTTAATCGATATCCATCGTCCTTTAGGAATCGCAATCTTATTATTGGTCATCATAAGATTAATAAATCGACTCTATTTTCCAATTCCACCTTTGCCGCCGACTGTACCGCGCTGGCAGGCATTTATGGCCCATGCATCACATTGGCTGCTCTATCTTTTGATGTTTAGTTTGCCATTGCTCGGATGGGCAACGCTATCAGCAGGTAATTGGCCTGTAACTTTATTTCCGGGTTGGGACCTTCCACCTATAGCACCTACTAACTCTACGCTTTACGCTTGGTTCCGTACTCTACACGGAATTTTGGCTTGGTTATTATTTGCTGTGGTTATTGGTCATCTGTCTGCTGCGTTATTACATGCATGGATTTATCGCGATGGCGTATTCTCAAGTATGGCTTTGGGCTCTTCTAAACCATCAAGTAATGGATCTTCTGCTGAAAAGAAGAATGCTGATTGAGGGGAGTGATTTAGCTCTTAAGCTCAGATTAGGCGGACGAGAGGGAAAAGATTTTCGATTGTTTTTAAATCATCTGTTTGAATATAAAAATAATTTAAATAATAGGATGTATGGTTTGCTTGATTTTTGTTAGATGAGCAGACCATAGCCCCTGTGCAATAAGTTGAGATCATTACTCGGACAGAATCAAATCATCTGATCTAACTTTTTGTTTATATTATAAAAAAATAATATTTTGACTTTGTTGGCATATTATTGCTATTTTATTTTACGTTAATCGTAAATTGATTACGTATTACATAATTAAAATGAATTAATTTAAAGCATGTCATGGAGAAGGGAATACCATGAAAGAAGTTGCATTAAGTGATTTGATCAATCAGCAGAAAGTTGGACGCTATCAAAAATTTATTCTGATCACCTGTTTATTACTGATGATTATGGATGGCTATGACATCCAGTCTATGGCTTACGCGGCCCCAATGATTATAGAAGAATGGGGCGTTCAAAAATCCATGCTAGGGGTTGTGTTTAGCGCCAGCTTGTTTGGTTTATTTGTCGGATCATTTTTATTAAGTTCACTCTCTGATCGTTTTGGCCGCCGTCCCATCTTACTGATCTCAACCTTTATGTTCTCGGTTTTGATGCTGGTGACACCACATGTAGGCAATATTGAGCAATTGACTGCAATCCGCTTTGTTACAGGAATTTTTTTAGGAGGTATCATGCCAAATGTTATGGCTTATAGCTCTGAAATTGTTCCATTCAAATCTCGTATTTTTACCATGATGGTTATTTCTTGTGGCTATACGGTAGGGGCAATGTTAGGAGGCGGTATATCCGCCTTATTAGTTCCTTGGGGAGGTTGGCAGGCAATTTTCTATTTTGGCGGTATTGTTCCTCTAATTATTTTCTTTATCACATACTTTAAGCTGCCAGAATCTTTATATTTTTTGAGTGAAGATAATAAAAATATTCCTAAGATTTTGTTTTGGTTAAAGAAGTTTTATCCCGCATTAACATTTAATTCAGAAATAAAAATCATCAATAACACTGAAGTTGAGGTTAAAAAGTCGCCGCTTGAGTTGTTTAAAAATCAGCGTGCGTTTTTTACCTATTCCATCTGGATCATCAGTATTTTAAATATGATCAGTCTATATTTTCTGGCAAACTGGTTACCGACTTTGGCCAAAGAGTCAGGACTTTCATTAAATCAGGCATTGTTGATCGGTTCCACTCTACAATTAGGCGGTACGGTTGGTAGTGTGGTGATGGGCCTTAAAATCGATAAGACAGGATTTTATAAAGTATTAATCCCTGTTTTTTTGGTTGCAGTGATGAGTGTTGCTTTAATTGGCTATGCGGTTAGCCATATTATTTTATTATTTATTATCATTTTTATTGCTGGCTTTGCAATTGTTGGCGGGCAACCTGCCATTAATGCACTGTCTGCCAGTTATTACCCAGTTTCGCTTCGTACTACAGGGGTGGGCTGGAGTATCGGTATTGCGCGTTTGGGTTCGGTCATTGGACCGTTATTTGGTGGTTATCTCTCTCAATTTCTGGTTATTACTCATTTATTTGTGATTGCTGCAATACCTTCGCTACTCGTCATTATTATGCTGATTATTCAAGCTAAGTACCGATCATAAAAACTATTGCATCCATCATGCACATATTGATTGTAATTATGATCGGTGAGTAGCTACAAAGAGTTGATTACTGTTATTTCATGAGCTATTTAACTCGATACCACGTTTGATTTCGGCCAATTGCAGAGATACCAATGTATCCACGAGCAGTAAGTTTTTCGCCATCTGGGGATACTGTTAAGCTAAAGCGATAGGTTTTATCAGACTGTGGGTCGAGGATAGATCCCTTGTCATATTTATTTTGACCGACATTTTTTAAATTTTTGACGATGGTTAAACCAATCAAAGATTTATTTTTATAAGTACCTTCACACATCGTACATTTGTTGGCTTCACTTGGAACAAGTATTTTTTCGATGTTTGCAGAGAGGTTGCCATTTTTATCTTGGTTAAATCTTACCAGCGCTCGAGGTTGATTGGTTGCATCATCAATGGTTTTCCAAACACTGCCATGTAGTTTGTCCGAAGCAAATGAATGAACCGAATAAAAACTCAATAAAATTAATAATAAATATTTTTTCATATCAATGGATTCTCGAATTAAAAATAAATGGTTTTAAAGGCCAGAATTATTTATTTTAAATTTAACTTCACAATTTTCTTAGTATTGAATCTATAAGTTAAACAATATGTAAAGTTATAATCTATTTGTTTGGATATTATTTTGATCGGTTTTTTTATGCAATTGCGAGAATGGACATAATGATTAAGCAAGGTTTAAAAGTAGATTATAAATTATTGATAATTTTTAGAAGTAGTGGGGTGATTAAACTACATACAGTTTGATAAATAATGACAAAATTTACGCTTAGGAGAAATAAAAAACATCCACTACTTTTTAAATTAATTAGATTGCGTGTAACTCATCACAAATAATAAAAATAATATGCAAATCATGTGATTAGTATAGATTGACACTGTGCAATATTAAGTCTTATAACTAAACAATCCTGAAAGCTGTTTCTTTAATAGGAACAGAAAAAACACAATATAAAGATGATTAGACATTAGAACAAAAAGTTAAGGAGAGAAGAAATGAAAGTGATTAGACATGCTTTATTTTCTCTGATGGGAATGTTGACAATAAATAGTGCAGATGCTGGCAATGCATCTACATCATTAAGGGTCAGTTTAACCATTCTAGAAACTTGTGAAGTTTCCACACAAGGAAACTTAGATTTTGGTTCGGTTGAACGTGCTCAGCCAGTTCCTACTGCAAGAACGGATGTAACTGTGCAATGCAGCAAAAATACACCCTATCAATTGGCTGTAACCTCTGACAATAACTTTGAACTTAAATCTACTAACAGCCCAGCATCTGTTGCATATGTACTGTATCAAGATGCGGGCCATACTCAAATTTGGGGAGGGGTGGCGGATAAAATACGTTCACGAATCGCGACAGGAATGAAAGAAAATATTCCTATTCACGGGGCGATCACATCAAGCACCAATGTTCAGGCGACTAAGTATGAAGATTGGGTTCGTGTGAATGTTATATATTAATCGTGAAAACCAAAATAATTATAAATATCAAAAACTAATTTATAAAAAACCTCTTTTTAGGGGCGAAGAGAATATTTTAAAAAAAAGCTACACCAACATATGGTGTAGCCAGTTGTTTTGATAGAACTAAGCACCACGCATTAATGCTGCTACTGCTTTTTCCAGAAATTGTAGGGTCACTGGTTTGAGCCAAGTACCGTCAGCAAGGCTTGGTTCACTTTGCATTGCTGTACGGATTTTTTCTTGAGTACTTGGATTTTTGCCAGCATAGCCTTGTAGCATAGAGAGCCATTGTTGTGCCAAACGCTTTGCTCCATCACTATCTGGTGTGACCTCGGCATCAATCAATTTTTCAATATCAACCAATAATTGAGGCCATTTTTTCATCTCACGAATATAATTCTCTTTTAAAAAAGTAAACTCATCGTCAGATAAATAACGGGCAAAAATACTCAGCTTACTCTCAGAAAAAGCTTTAAGTAAAAACTCAACAACTTTTGGCGTTACGCCTAATTTTTCCTGAAATTCAGGTTCGGCTGAGTTTATGGCATTTAGTTTAACTAACCATTCTGGGTTAGCTCGTGTATTGTGCTCAAGAGTTTTCATCCACTTTCGAGCTAGGTCTTGAGCTGCTTCACTGTTAGATGGTTCACCAGCATTAAATAGTGCATTTGCTGCTTGAGTTAACTCTTGCCATTCTTGGTGGCTTTTAGTGCCTGCTTGTAAGAAAGTCAGTTTTTCAAGCTCTTCTTTTGTAAAATATTTTTCAAACATCGCTATAAGCTCCAGTGTTTTTAGCCAATCCTCCAAACCAAGCTCTTCACCACTTATGATCTGAGATTTAAGTTTGCTGAGCTGATTTCGCAATTTCTTTTGCTCTGTCAGCCTTTGATCAATTGCTTGAATCTGCTGATCAATAATCGGTAAAAGTGCAAGATTGGGGTCTTCAAGAACCGTATGGATTTCGGCTAACGACATTCCCAGTCCTCGTAATGCTTGAATCTGATGCAAACGAGTAATGTCTTTACGGGTGTATAGTCGATAACCTGCATCGGAACGGACCGAAGGCTGAAGTAAACCGATATCGTCATAGTGATGAAGAGCACGGACAGTAAGTCCTGTTTGCTTAGCCAATTCACCAACTTTTAACAGCATCTTTTTAGCTCCTTCTTCCTTAGGCGTGTTTTATGCTAGGGGCTTACGTTACGTGAGGGTCAACTACTTTAAATCATATTTTTTCATTATTTTTGCTTTAGTAAATATTCGAATTTATTTGATCCGTTTTCGGAATATCTTAAGAGATTAGTTAAGCCAGTTTTTCTTGGATAAAAATGATTTCAAGCCATTCCCGTCATGGAGTGGCAATATATTTAACAAATCAACAGCAATCGATACTCGCCATCTTTTTCAACAGGTGCTCGGTGAACACAAGGTAAAACCTTTTGAGTTGGATGATCTACTGCTAAACGCCAAATATGTCCCGTGCCTAAATTTACAGGTTGGGCAGCGGGTTTAGGCTGATAATGCAAATCAAAAAAATACTCTGCCAAAAATGCTTCAAATTCAGCTTCTGGGCCATCATGTAATTCTTTGAGCTTTTCTCTAATTTCGGGAATTAAAACTTTTTGTTCAACCTGATTATTGGGCACAATATCACTGGCAGCGCCGTGATAGGTACATAAGAATGTATCGGTTTCAATTGGAGAGCGATCAACATGAAATGAATATACATCTGTTGAAATGAAGCCTAGCTCTTCATCGCGTTCATAATGTTTAAGTAAGTTAAGTACTGGCGATGCGCCGAAATCAGTTAACTGCTCGATATCTTCTAAAATAGTTTTTCTTGCCAGATTGCCTTTTTCTGAAAGTTGTAGCGCTAAAAGGTCTTCAACAGAAACTTCTGTAATATTTTCTTTTAAATGAAGTTTACTCACAATCTCTTTAAAGTCGCCAACCAAATTTCTGTGCCAGCAAATCGCATTTGTCTCTCCTTGAAACTTTGTATTTACAAGTTCAGGAAAACTAGACACTTGTCTAATTTGTTTGCTGTCAGAAAACGCATTCTTCATAGGAGAATTAAATAAAATAATAGAGCATGTCTAATATTATAGCCTGAGCTTAGCTAAAAAATATTCCCTTGCAATTTATTACGCCAGCTTAAACTTACTTCAGAAGAACATTATTTGCCTCTGAAGTAAGGTCTTTAAAGGTCGAGTAATTTATTTACCACTCATATTTAACACCCACTCGAAAATTAGTCGGAGCGCCGTAATAGCTATTTGTGGTGCCTAAATGGTATTTCTCATTAAATAAATTATTAACATTAAAGTTGAGCATTAGATTATTGTTGACCTTATAACGTGCCATTAAGTCGACTAAAGCGTAACTTTCTTGAGTAAATCTACCTGTTGCAGAGACCGCATTTTTTTCATAGATTTCGCTTTGCCAACGAACACCGCCACCAATGGTCAGGGCTTCATCAAGATAAGGCAGGGTATAGGTGGTAAACAGTTTGACTGTGTTATTTGGCACACCGGTATTTAATCGGTTGTCTTGGCTATCTTTTGATAAGTTACGGCTAAAGCTTGTGGAAACTTGCCATAAATCAGTCAACTTACCTGTCGCTTCAATTTCAAAGCCGCGACTTTTGGTGCCAGATTCTGTTCGATAGGCTTGTGAACCATCTGGAGCAAATACATCTGCTAATGCAATCGCTGTATTGTCCTCTTTAGTTTGATAAATAGCAGCGCCAACATTTAATTGATTATCAAAAAACTCACCCTTAATACCCAGCTCGGTACTATTACCTATTAATGGGTCTATGTATTCGCCTGTAACAGCTTTCTTATCTTGTGGTGAAAAAATATTGGTGTAGCTTGCATACGCAGTCCAGTTGTCAGTGAAATCATAGGTAATGCCCACATAAGGAATCACCTTGCCACTTTCTTCTTGTGTTGTGTAGGTGGTCTTATTATCAGCATCTGAATGGTTGCCAGTTACGCGCTCCCAGTCTTCAATTCGAGTGCCTAAAATGACTGCAAGATTGTCGGTTGCTTTAAGACGAACAGCACCAAAAATAGATTGGCTACGATCATCGCCACTGTACCAACCATCTATTTTTGTTTCGGGGCGGTTAGGTGTACTGCCATCCCAAGCAAAAATATTTTTTAGAGTTCCATCCCATGTCATTCCGTTATTCCAGCCCGAATAGGTTGGACGTTTATTTTTGCTTTTTGTGTAAGTTGTGCCTAACACCACGTCATGAGTTTGATTAAACAAATCAAATGAACCGTTTAAGGTTAAATTGAATAAGTCTTGAGTAGGGCGATAATCCCAACGGGTTGCATACAACATTGCCCCGCTACCAGTAGCTTTATCAATCCCTTTACTTGAGAAGGTATAACCTACAATTTCATCCGAATCTGTAATGGTTCTAGACACCATACCTTTTAATTTCCAGCGGTCATTAAACTGGTGTTCAATATCAGCAAAGTAAGATGTCGTTGAACGGTCTGAACCCGTCCAACTCGCCGCCGCTGAATCTGAACGGGACCAGTTAATCGGTGTGCCATCTGTATAAAAGCTTGGTAAACCACCTCTAGCGACACCAGTCAAATCGAGTTGTTGGTAACTTGCACCCAAACTTGCTTTGGTTTGTTCAGTTAAATCAGCTTCTAATACGGCATAAGCCACTTTACGTTCTTCATTGTAGCGGTCGATATAAGAGTCTGACTTTTGATAGGCAAAAAGGGTACGGCCACGAATACTTCCAGACTCATTAAGGGGTGTAGAAACATCAATATCGGTACGGTAGGAATCCCAAGAACCAATGTCAGCACTCACCGAAGCCTTAAAGTCTTGTAATGGTTTTTTTCGGACCAGATTAATACTTGCGCTTGCACTGCCAGCACCTGTCATTAAGCCATTTGCACCGCGCACGACTTCGACTCGGTCAAATAAAGCCATGTCCTGACTTTGGAAAATACTTGCATATGAACTCATGAGCTTTACGCCATCGAGTAAATAACTATCTACTTCTTTGCCACGAGCGTAAATAGGTGAGTTATCACTACCAATATTGCCGCCTTGTTTAATAGAAAGACCTGCTGCCTGACTCACAACATCGGTTAATTGGGTGAGGTTCTGATCTTTCATTTGTTGGTTGGTGATTACACTGACCAGCTGAGGTGTTTCTTTCAAACTTAATGCCAAGCCAGTAGAGGCGGTGGTCGCCTTCGCCGTATATAAACCAGAACCTTCGGTTGTTAAATTTTCGCCATGATCAGCATTAACATGAATTGTTGCTAAATGCGCCGTACCTGTTTCACTGCCTGCCGTATCAAATTCATTGTTGTTATTTGCTTTTGTTTTAATTGCTTCTAACTGGAAAACTTTGGGTTCAATTGGAGCGGGTGGAGCCTTCACTCGGATGCTGTAACCACCATTGTTTACTTTAACGGCTTCAAATGGGTGACTTTGTAATAACAGACTTAAAGCATCTTCAACAGCGTAATTCCCTTGAAGCGCTTTGCTTTTTGTTTTTGAAAGACTGGTATTATCGTAGCTAATGGTGGTACCTGTTTGAATTGCCAGTTGTTTAATGGCCTGATCAAGCGTGCTCTGGCGAATTGAAATACTATAAGTTTGTGCAGCGTAAATAGACGTTGAGGTAAGCGCCGTGACCACCCATGGCGTACTCCATAGCACTGCACGTATAGCCAAAGCCAATTTACTTTTTGCTTGATAATCCTTCATGTGGTCTTCTCGACAGGGAGTGTATTTCTCTATAAGTCGAACCAGATCAAAAAAAGGGTCACATTTTTTTATCTTTTTTTAATATTTAACAAATAGGGACTGTAATAGGTCAGCTCAAGTTGATGGCTATAGGCCAAAGTTTCTAAGCTTTGCTCAGGGTTCTTTAGAGAAAATACCCCAGAAATTTTTATATTTTTTAATTCGGGGGCGAGATGGTAAGTACCTTTTTTATAACGAAATAGCTCATCCAGCACTTTTTGAAGTGGCCATTGATCTACAACCAAAAGTTGTTGGGTCCAATAAGGCTGATCGTTATCGAGAGGAAGAGCTTTTGAAATATATTTTTCGTCAAAAAAAGCACGCTGGCCTTGTTTTAATATTTGGCGTTTAGACGAGTTCTCGGGTTCAATTGCTACAGCATGTTTATAGACTTTGACTTTTGTTTGTTCGCTATTTTCTTGGCGAACCGTAAATTGAGTCCCTAAGGCTTCTACGGAACCATTCTTGGTTTCGACAATAAATGGTCGATGTTGAGCATCCTTTGCTGTTTCAACATAAATTTCCCCATCAATCAGCTTTATCTGACGTTTCTCTTGCGTGAAATTTACATCGACATAGCAATCACTTGCCATAATCAGTTGAGAACCATCCTTTAACGATACTTTTCTAATTTCACCCACTTTGGTGTGGTAGTCCGACTGCCATTTTTCCCAAGGTATGAAATAGGCAGACAAACCAACGATCATTAAACCTGAAAGGCTCAACAGCATATTGCGTTTTGCAGCAAGATTAAATTTTTGATTAGACTGAACTAAAGCTTCGGAAGGGAAGTTACCTGCGAGGTTTGATAAACCGTGGCTAAATTTTTCCATTTGCTGGAGTGCTAGCTGGTGATCTTTTTTTTCGGCTTTCCACTGCTCAAATTGTTGTTGCTGTAATGCTGTCATTTCACCCGAATGTAGAAGTACCAACCAGTCTGCGGCTGCATCTAAAACATGAGGAGGAATTTTATTAATAGCTGACATACAGTAGAAATTTGAGCGCGTTGAAAAGGGTTAATTATAAAGGTCTATACAAGCTAAAAAAGCTTGTTTCATATCTCTTTTCACAGTAGCTTCAGAAATATTCATTTTTTCACTAATTTCTCGATAAGTCATGCCGTCTAGTTGAGACATCAAAAAGACCTGAGCCGTGCGGGTAGGTAGTTTTTCTAATATTAAATGAACTTGATATAGGGTTTCTTGAATATAAAGTTCATGTTCAGCAGAGGGATAATATTCTTCTGGAAGATGCTGTAGGGCGTCTAGATATAAGTTTTCAATATGCTGACGGCGCCAATAGTCAATCATGACATGCTTGGCGATCCCCATAAGCCATGCCTGTGGTTCCTTAATTTTTTGAAAACAATATCCACTTTTTAAAGCACGATAAAACACTTCCTGACTCAGGTCTTCAGATTGATGATGGTGCTGAATTTTGTGTTTAAACCATGATAAAAGCGTAGTTTGCTGAGAACGGTAAATTTGGCTAAACCATACCTGTTTCTCTACATTGAAGTTCATAGCGGCGGAGTCCACAAATTGGCAATGAGTAGCGCAATTAAACACACAGTTAAATTATTCTTAAATAGTAATGATAATTATTATTAATATCAACAAAGAGGGCTCTATATTCTAAAAATTCTTATGCTCTAATTTTTCGCTATTTAGGGCCTGTACCTTAGTCGCAGACACATGTATCGTTAGGGGATGATCCTTTAAAATTATAAGGTGATTGAAAAACAAAATTATTCAATTAAACAA
Organism: Acinetobacter sp. 22512; assembly: GCF_052044755.1. Taxonomy (NCBI): domain Bacteria; kingdom Pseudomonadati; phylum Pseudomonadota; class Gammaproteobacteria; order Moraxellales; family Moraxellaceae; genus Acinetobacter; species Acinetobacter sp. 22512. Next base: position 13,047 of record NZ_JBQENP010000032.1, read on the forward strand.
CCGGACTGTGCCACCACAATTAAAACAACACCCACCTCAAGATGAGTCATATAAAAATAAATAAAACATGAGGTTTTATTGGTGAAAATTGACAGGGTATATCACTGATCAAGCTTGGGGTTTATGAAGAAATATTTTACGGTTGATTTATTTATGATAGCTTCGTCTTACTTTAAAAAACGCAAAAAAAATTACCGTACCGTAAAGGATCAGCAGCTTACAATCGCCGCAAAAGCCAATATCTTTATTTGCATTATTTTTTGTTTGTTTTGGACCACATATTTTATATTTGCAAAAATGTGGTTAATTGTGGGTATGGATATCATTTTTACACTGATCTCTATATTTAGCCTTTTTCTCATTTATATAAACCGCATTTCAGCGGGTATTCTTTTATCTCAAGTCGTTCTGCTTGTTTTTCCAGTCATTTTTTGCTTATTTTTTGATGTCGCTACAAGTGACCGTCCGCAAGTGGCTCAATTGTTTTTACCCGCTGGGGCGATATTGGGATATTTGAATTACCGTAGAAATCCAAGCTTTTTACAAGCTGCTTTAATTCTTTTGTCGATTGGATGCTTTATATTTTTTAGTGGCAGCTCTTTTAATCTTGAGAGCGCCATACCTTTACCGGAAGATATTCGTGACCATGGGGGATGGATTGCAACTTGTGTCGCTACGCTCATGATCTGTATTTCAATTTACACCATGCAATTAGAGATACAAACCGAAAGCACTATGGTGCAAGACTTACGCTTAGCACTTGCAAAAGAACAGTTTGAGCTTTTTTATCAACCGCAAATTAATGCTTCTGAAGCGCTAATTGGTGCGGAAGCTTTATTAAGATGGCATCATCCTGTTTTAGGATATATTCCCACAAAAGATTTTATTCCATCGGCACAAAGTTTTGGGTTAATGCCAGAGATCGGGGAATGGGTATTGGCTCAAGCCTGCAAAGTTTTACAAAAGTGGAGTAAAAAAGCTGAGACCAAAGATCTTACACTTTCAATTAATATTAGTGCTGATCACTTTATGCAACCAAACTTTGAGCAAACTGTAATTGGGATGATTCAGAAATATGAGGTCAATCCATCTCGTCTCATATTAGAAATTACTGAAAATATTGCTTTAACGAATTGTGTAAGCATGATCGAAAAAATGCAGTTCTTATCTAAACAAGGAGTTCAGCTTTCTCTTGATGATTTTGGTACAGGTTATTCATCTTTAAGCTATCTACAAAAAATGCCCATCAGCCAAATCAAAATTGATCGTAGCTTTGTACAGGCAGCATTGGATGATAAACGCAGTAATAAATTAGTCACAGGCATTATTAAAATTGGATTAGATCTGAACCTCCGAGTGTTGGTAGAAGGCATCGAAACGCCTGAACAATTTAGTGCTTTTAAAAATAATGGATGTACTGAGTTTCAAGGATATTTGTGGGGCTGCCCCATGCCTTTAAATGACTTTTTAAAACTATTATCCCATTTCAAAAAATAGGCAAAAGTATAATTAACAATCTTAATTTAACAGCAGAACTCTAAATATAAGAGATCTGCCTTACATTAAGTTTAATTAATCAAACTTAGTAACGTCTGGTACTGACTCTAAATAATCAAAGAATTGTTGTATTTGTTCTTCTGTTACACGTGCTGTAGAAATAGGTGGTAACTCATCTCTACCAAAGAATCCAACTTCGGGTGTTTCAATACTTGGTGTCAGTTCACCATCAATAATTTCACACCAGAAGAAAGCCTTATACACATGTAAAAACATTGGAGGATGTGGGTGCTTAGTTCTATCTGTTAAAGCCAATAACTTAATCGCCTTAACTCGTAGACCTGTCTCTTCTATAACTTCTTTTTCAGCATTTTCCGATGCTGAGTAACCTACGTCAGCCCATCCACCCGGAACAGACCATTTCCCGTCTCCAATTTCTTTTGCTAATAATAATTTATTTTCTTTAAAAACAACTGCTCTAACATCTAGTTTCGGAGTCGCATAACCTACATCTTGGAGCACGTTATTAATAAAATTTTCTGTTTTGATTTCTTTTAATTCTAATAAATACTCAATGTGCCCTAAGAGTTGTTCATAACGTTCTTTGTCATAAACATCTTTTGAATAATGTAAACCTGTTTGAGCAATACCAGTAATTTTATTTAAAGTTTCTAACCACTTCACTGAGTCATTCATTGCAACAGAGGCCTTCATGCTTATATCTTTCAGCTATAGTAAGACATAGTCAGACGAAGCACTATTAAACAGTTGTTAACTGAAATTTCAAGCTGAGTCTTAATAGGTTTTGTACGATTAATAGCTCTAATTAAATTTACTCTTTATATAAATTTGACTTAATCATGAGCGGTAAACCAAGACTACTTAATAAACTAGTTCGAGAATTTGTTACATTCTTAGTTTCTAAATTAACAAGCTCAATAAATTCTTTATTAAATTGTTTTCTAGGATATTTTTCTAAAATTTCATTTCTAAAAGAGACGGGAAGTCTATATAGACCGTCACTAATCACATCACAGGATGCACCTTGCTGTAATAGCGTAATTTCTGCTGGGTCAGAGTGATCTATATAACCGTTCATATGTAAGCAGATAGCATCTTTAATAACTCCACTTTTCTTCTCATCAAAGCTATGTTCTTTAGCCTTTAGCTCAAATTGTTTAGCACTCTCATAAGTAAAACAGTTACAACCTTTACTATGAATATGTTGCTCAGTTAAGCCAATATCATGAAAAAGTGAGGCTATTAAAAGTGACTCATCATCAAATTGCTGTTTTTGTATATTGCCTAAAGCAGCGCCCCAGAAATAGGTGCGCCATGAATGATTATAAATAGATATACTTGCTTTAGCTTCGAGCTCATCAAGCGCGACTTTAACCATTTGAGTATCTGGTATCACGATCTGATCAATATCAAAATCATGAGAAGGTTTGAATCGAAAGTAATTTATTTTTATAGAAGCCATAACACTTGGCAGCATAATTTTTTGAATTAACTTAATTTTCTCTTTGAAGCTGAGCTGGCTATTTGTAGCTTGCATCCAGTGATATGAACCAATTCTTTTAGTTTTCATTATTAGATCTCATTTTAGAGTAATTACTCTAAAATATTGCCATAGATGTTTTTTTGCAAGTTGTATCTTTTAAAACACCGATAGAGCTTTGATTAATAGCTTTTTATAAACCCCAATTTAACAATAAATTTTAATTATTTAGCCTTACTGTTTTAACGATCTATTTTAAAGCAAATGTCATTTTGCGTGCTTGACTGTAAAAAGGTTGGGCACTATCCTTTGCCTGCTGGCCTACATTGCCAGTCGGTTGTCGCAGACCGAATCAAACGAGCATTAAAAGTTTCATACTTTTAGTGTTGAGCCCTCGTGCCCCCTCTATGGCGGAACGGAGGGGGACACCTTCGGGTGTGCTGGCCTCGTTTGACCAGTCTGCGAACCCCTTTCGTTCTGCCACCATAATTTTAATGTCTGGCAGAACTCCCAATAAAAAGGAGTTGGCTTTGCACATCCATTATTTCTTGGCAGACTTTGCCAAAAGCTATAACGACACAGCTTAAACGTTTAAAGCAGTTTGATCACCGTTAGGTTTTCAGGCTTTAAATTACTTCGTCTTAAAACTTAATCAACAATAAAACTTGAGATGTGCCAAGCACAGTCTTACGGGCTTTGCTGTGCCTTTTTTCTCCCAAAAAAGATGGCCGATTTTATATCTCATTTATATACAACAATAATTTGATAACGGTAAGACTATGCCAAATTTAGTTCTCTCAACACGTGCTATTCAAGTCATCAATAAGTCGATTGATTTATTTCATCACCACGGATTCCATACGGTTGGAGTCGACCGAATCGTGAAAGAATGTGAAGTGACCAAAGCAACTTTTTATAACTTTTTTCATTCGAAAGAACGATTTATTGAAATCTGCCTGATCGTACAAAAAGAACGATTAAAAGAAAAAGTGGTCTCAATTGTTGGGTACGACCAGAACACAAGCGTGAAGGATAAACTCAAGAAACTTTATTACCTCCACACCGATTTAGAAGGGATGTACTACCTTTTATTTAAAGCCATTTTTGAAACGAAACTGACCTATCCAAAAGCCTATATCACCGCGGTGAGATATCGCACATGGCTACTTAATGAAATCTATAGCCAGCTTATAAAACTCAAAACAGATGCTACCTTTCAGGATGCCAAGCTATTTTTATATATGATTGAGGGCGCAATTATCCAGCTTTTAAGCTCAGATGTGACAATCGAGCGGGAAAGAGTGCTTGAGTGTTTTTTGCTGGGGTTTGGGTAAAGGAGTACGGACTCTAAGTTTGTTGATCAAAGTTAGATGAAGATATATCAATCGTGAAGCAAATTTAAATATGCAGAGATTTGCTTATAAAACTAAGTCTGAACGAGGCTGCTGTTCTAATAACTGAGATATATTATTTTCAAGCCAATCCGTTAAATCAAAAAGTCTATCGGAAGCTTCTCGGCCAAAGTCTGTTAATTGATAATCTACTCGAGGGGGCACTTCAGCATAATCCTGACGATAAATAAAACCATCTTGCTCGAGTAACTTTAAGGTTTGTGCCAGCATTTTTTCACTAATCCCATCAATTAATTTTTTTAATTCATTAAAGCGCAAACGCTGATCACGTAATGCAACTAAAATTAAAACGCTCCAACGGCTTGTTAGTGTTAATAAAATTTTTCTAGATGGACAATTTGCTGCAAAAACTAGACCTTTCATTGCTCATTACCTGCATTACAAAAGTTTACATTTAATGCTGAACTTACTTTTAGGTAAGTACTTACTTTTAGTAAGTGAAGATACTACGATGATTGAAATATTTCAATTACATCAGATGGAGATCACCATGCGTATTGCAGTTACTGGTGCAACAGGTCAACTTGGTCAATTCGTTATTTCTCAATTACTTGAACGGACCGAAGCAAAAAATATTGTGGCATTAGTCCGTAATCCAGAAAAAGCTTTAGATTTAAGTTCAAAAGGGATAGAAGTTCGTCCTTTTGATTATGTTAATGACGTAGAAAAACTTTCAGAACAACTGCAAGGTATTGATAAGCTTTTATTAATTTCATCAAATGAAATTGGTCAACGCACAGTACAACACCAAAATATTATTAATGCAGCAAAACTCGCGCATGTAAAATTTATTGCTTATACAAGTTTATTAAAAGCAGATGTAACACCGCTTTTACTTGCGCAAGAACATGTTGAAACTGAACAATATTTAAAAGCATCGAATATTCCCTACACGTTATTACGCAATAACTGGTACAACGAAAACTATGCAATGGGTCTTAAACAAGCGGTTGAGCATGGCAAAATTTTTGGGGCAACTCATCACGGTAAAGTTTCTTCTGCTTCACGTCTAGATTATGCAACTGCGGCCGCTGTGGTATTAACGCAAGATGGGCATGAAAATAAGATTTATGAGCTGGCAGGTGATACAAGTTACACCCTTGATGATGTAGCAAAATGGACAAGTGAAATCACTCAAAAAGATGTAACTTATCAAGATTTACCCGAAGAAGAATATAAAGCATTCTTAGTGCAGGTTGGTGTACCAGAAGGATTTGCTCATATATTGGCTGATTCGGATGAAGGCGTGTCTAAACACGGTTTATATAGTGATAGTAAAGATCTGCATCAGCTCATTGGCCGCGCAACGACAAGTATGCAAGAAACTGTGAAAGAGTTTTTAAAATAAGCTGTTTTTCTATCGCTTAGACTGACACGAAATTTTAACTTGATATTTAACAACGGTAATTTTAGAATCCGCCCAACTAATTTTTAGGAGCTTCAATGTGAGTACTTGCTCGAGTGACAGTAGTCGATCGATAATAGTCTAAGTATCCACTGAAGTCCTGACAGACCTCTTTTTGTGGATGCAAGAAGAGGTTTTTTATTTCCATCTTTTCATTTCTATTATTAACCCATGATTTATTCATGACGGGTTGCAGTACTTGCATGTGCTCCATGACTTATGGGAGTGATGCCAGTGTTATTTACTTTAAAGAAACGCTCACTTATTTCTGGTTTCTGTTTATTCGCATTATCTAGCGCGAGCCATAGTGGACGACCTATGGTTGTTGACGATGCTGCTCTAGTTTCTCCAAAAACCTGCCAGCTAGAAACATGGGCGCAGCATAACTCTGACAGCAAAGAATATTGGGCAACACCAGCCTGTAATTTTGGTGGTAATTTTGAATTTGCTGTAGGGATGGGGAGAGTAAATGATGATACTGAGCATGTCAGTTATGCAACTCTACAAGGCAAGACCTTATTAAAACCTTTAGAAACTAATGATTGGGGAATCGGCTTTTCTTTTGGCACTCAAATCAATACTAAGGATTCTTCAAAGAAAGATTGGACGGTTAATGTTCCTTTAAGTCTTTCTACTTTGGATGATAAATTTTTAATCCATGCCAACCTTGGTTGGTTACGTGAAAATACCACACATAAAAATCAAACCACATGGGGAATTGGAACCGAAACACAACTTACCCATCCATTAACATTCACTGCCGAAGTATATGGCAATGATCGAAATGATGCTTTTTACCAAACAGGTTTTCGATACATGATTTATAAAGACTTTGTTCAATTAAATGCAAGTTATGGCGACCAAATTTCTCATCACGATAATGCTTTTTTCTCTGTCGGGTTTGTATTTTTAACAAAACCGTTTTTACATTAATAACTTAGAAATGTCTCAAAGTTCCCTTTAAAAAGTGCTCTTTTGAATATAAAGAGCACAAGTAAAAATAAGTATATATTTCATATAAGGAAACTTTCTCTCTCATCTTTTGATTTTATCTAAAACATAGAGTAAAGTTCGTTCACAAGATATTAAATAAAATGAATGACTTTTTATGAATACTATAAAAGCTTTTAATGATTTTTATAAGGTTAAAGAAGTGATTCCAAATTGTAAAATATAGATATGGCTTCTAAAAATTTTCTTTCTACGCTTGCACGGAAAAGTAAGGAGAACAAAGGAAATATAGCTATATGTTCCATTCTTTTTATTATTCCTTTATTTGTATTTCCTGCTTATCCAAAAAATGAATGGCAGTACGAGCTATATCAATACATCACACAAACTATGCATGTGACTGTTGGTACGAAAGGTCCACTACCGTTTTTTACGATTCTTTATAGCATTTATATAACCATAGTCATGTTCTTTGTGGGTTGTGTTATCTGCTATTTTTTTATTAAAAAATATGGGGTTAATAAATCTTATCAAGAGGAAATTTATAAAATATTTTTTAAAGCCGAATTTGAGTCTTCAAAAAAATACCCTTGGTTAGAGAAACCTTTAATCAAAAAGACATTAGTCTCAAGTTTATTTGCCCTATGTTTTGTCATGGGAATACTTCACTTTATTTATGATGATATTACTCAGCAGAGGCCCAGACGTAGAGGTGGGCTTATAGTATTGGGGTATAATTACAGAGTCGGAGTGATGTTTTGGGAAATAGTAACAACTGTCTTTAGTATTTTTCCGATTTTTTATTTTGGCTTGTTATTCTGATATGTGCTGAATTAGCAGGAGACTTTCACTTGGGATATGCTAGGCAGCTAA
>NZ_JBQENP010000033.1:0-14731 GCF_052044755.1 Acinetobacter sp. 22512
AGTAGACAGATTCCTGACACGGAATACTATAACTTACATCACTTAAATAGGATGCGTAAGTTGTGTAAGTTACGCCACTTAAATAAGTTAAGGCGCTAAAGCGATAAAAGCTACATGATGGTCAGTACTGAGCACTGGCGATCTAAGTCAATGCTGCAGTTCTCATCATCATTGGAATAAGTGGACAAATTCCTGACATGGAAATTGCAGCGAGATTGGCTAAAGTTACTGCACTGATTATCAGTCGAGATGTCGTTATTGATTATGCCTTATACGGAACTCCAGAATTAGCCCTCGTTGCGAACAACAAAGCAGAAATCCTGCAGTTCCGCGGACGCTGATAAGTAGACAGATTCCTGACACGGAATACTATAACTGAGGTCACCTAAATAGGATGCATAAGTTGTGTAAGTTACGCCACTTAAATAAGTTAAGGCGCTAAAGCGATAAAAGCTACATGATGGCCAGTACTGAGCACTGGCGATCTAAGTCAATGCTGCAGTTCTCATCATCATTGGAATAAGTGGACAAATTCCTGACACGGAATACTATAACTGAGGTCACTTAAATGGGATGCATAAGTTATGTAAGTTACGCCACTTAAATGAGTTGAGGTGCTAAAGCGATAAAAGTGGCACTGTTGGAAATATAGATTTAAGTCGATGATTTTTCCTTTAAAAAAAGTACTTAAAGACGGCTTTGTTGCACAAAGCTGTTTGTAAGGTCTGATTCAGCAATATAATTTCCGAATGAAGAAGCCAGCAACTAAAATCTACCGTACAACGAATTGGTCCGCATATAAACTCAGTGCGAGAAACTTTCAGAGCCAAGTGAATGAGATAACACTAAATATAAAAAAATGGAAGAATAATTTACTAAGTTATTGTTTTTAAGTTGATCCTTGTTTTATATGGGGGTGATAATAACTTCTGATTACTAGTTTTTACCTTAAATATACCGATTGAAAGATTCATTTAAAGGCTATGAATACATGAGTTTTACAGTTTGGCTAGGTCAGCATGAGTACTTTTCACAAGATTTAAGATCGACCATGAACGTGATTAAGTTATAGGGGATTGATGAAATAGTTTTTATGAATTTCTGGCTTTCTGGGCTGATTTTATCAAATTCATGTCTATGCAAAATTGCGACATATTTCTCGTGCTGGTAGTTATCCAGAGTTTGGTCTGCATCTATCCATAGTGCAGACCTTTTTTTGGTGACAGTTTTTTCTTAGTGATTTTCGATCTGGATGTAGTGATTTCACGTTTGCAGAATATATCTTGGCGGTGATCCATCTAATATTCGTGATTATAAAGAGAGCTAATTCACAGGTTCTACAGATTATGTAGCGACTAACTATATCAAAGTCTATTTGCAGTTGATGGTTGGCGCTTAGTTTATATTTACGCTTAGGTTTCAGTTAAAAAATCAATATTCTGTTGAATCCGTGATTGAATCATCTGTAGGGTAGATTCTCGAATTTGATGGGGATACAGGCGCTGCGCAATTTGACTAAATTGAAGTGCAATTTCACGCATGGTCAAGATGATCTCATCGACTTCTAGAGTAGTCAGATTAGCTTCTGAAGTACCGAGTTTATGTATGTCATTTCGGGAAATATTGAGCGCTTCTCCCATAATGTCCATTTGATGATAACCACCTGGACCCTCGCAGAAGGTCACATCATAGGCTGGAGCCAATTTCCATTGACCATTTTTCTCCATGAGAAATGAAAAGTTCTTAGTATGGTCATCCCGATTATTGAAAAGCACATTAAACACAGCACGTTTAAAAGCATGCAATCTTTCTCGTACATCTTGCGTACACATCAAGGTTGCCCGGAGAAAATTGCGATAGTCTAGGCTACCTGGAACTTTATAGTCTGCTCCTGTATATGCAGCCAAACTCTGCATTGGAATCCGCATACCATTTTGACGATCGAATCGTTTAGAAGCAAAAGCCGTTAAACCATTGGGCAAATTAAAGAAATGGGTATCTGGAGTCTCAATTGCACAAAGTCGCAAACATTCTGCATAGACGGCTTCAATGGCGCAGACTTCAGGATGCTCTTGCTGAGCAGGAAACTTAATCAGCCAGGCTTCATGTTGATCAGAATCTTGAGTCGAAAACTCTAAATTGACAGGATCTCGGTAAACCAACGCTTTTGGTCTGGCACCTTGAGGGGAGCCACCCATGACCAATAAATGCTGTAGAAATTCACCACCTTCACCTTTGAGTACTTCTTGAACTTCCTGGGCCAGTTGTTGTAAAGGGATATTTTCTGAGGTTTGCATGTCAGCAACACAAGGTTCAAAGGAGAGGGCACCCATTGCGTGACTACTAATATAGGTCAGACGCTCCAAAGGTCCAATTCGTGCTGAATTTAAGCCAATTTTTTTGAAATATCGATCCATCAACATCATGCCCCAACCATCTGGTAAAGCGTCATAGACTGGACCTGGGAGTCCCATTTGATGAGTAGGAAAACCTTGTCTGAATGGTAGACCTTTTAAAGGCAGCAAGTAAGAAGAGAGCTCAACACCTTGCTGTATTGCTTCTGGACTATATTCAAAAGCAATGGTGGGTCTACCTGTCGTGGCTGTTGAACTAATCAGCGTTCCCCATAACCATGATTCGCCCCAACCGTTGTAATAAACATTAAGTCTATTGAGCATTATCCCTTCCTCTTAATACGGTGGCGCTTACTTTGACTCTCATAGCGAAGAATGTCATTCACACTGTTAAGCTGAGGTTTAAATAGTTCCTGAAGTTCGTTTAATCGACCCAAGACCATTGCAATACGGACTAAATTTTCAACAGATACATTTCGTCCCGCTTCAAGATTCGAAACTGTATTCACGCCGACACCAGCGCGTGCTGCTACCTCAGCTTGAGACATCTCCAGAAAGAGTCGTTGCTTACGTAAACGCTCACCTAAAAGAGTCACAACTTCTTCTGGTTTAGTGAAATATAAATCCATTAAATTGGGTCTTAAGAATGAATAATTTAATTAAATCACAAAATAATGGAATTAATCTATAGCTATAGTGTGGCTAAGGAGGGCTTTGTTGCACAGCACATCAGAAGGGTAGGTATAGTCCTTGGGTATCGGTTACAGAAAATCATCAGGATGTACTTTGACTGATTGTTGATACGGAGATTTCAGTATTTTCATTTTTCCTAATAGGTCACATTACTTAGAAAGGGTTCTTCGAAAATTAGTTCATACTTTAAAAATCCTATAAATATTGAGGATATTTTCTTAATGCTTTCAATATAGCATGCGGCTATATGTAACTCGAACGGGCTTAATCTGCCTTTCAGTATAAATTTTTTGGGCGTGAGAGGGGAGAGGTGTGAGGGCAAGCAATTTATATCGTGGATACTTCTAAATTACTTATGTAATAGAAGGTGGTAAACATGGATTTAGAGGTAATAACACTAAATATAAAAAAATTGGAAGAATAATTTATTAAATTATTGTTTTTATGTGGTTATTGGTGATGTTATGAATAATAATAACTTTTTCTTGATGAATTTTACCTAAAAAAATTGATCAGATAATTTTCTTTAAATGTCATGCATACATAAATTTGACAGTTTGAAGGGATCGGTATGTGCATTTTTCACAAGGTTAAAGATCGACCATAAATGTGATAAACGGCAGAGGATCATTGAAAAATGAATGGATTTAAACACTACATGTATGCACGAAAAAAAGTATCGCTGCGGTTCTGCTGACAGGCTGTATTGAGCATTGAATGCAAATGATGTAGTAATTGTCTACAGGCTATAGGACCAGCATGAAGAAGAATGAAATGTAGTTGCCAATTTATAACCTTGGTTGAAAAGCATAGCATTGTTATTCGGAGAAGTGAGGTAAGCCATCCTTCTCTTATTCATTTAAAATGATTCTTACTCAACTGATCTCGACTCATGGGCTGGTTCCAATTAGACGGATAATAACTTCCATCCCCTATCTTTTTCTTACCACATTTCTTGCATTTAATCCCTTCTTTGGAGATTTGATTCAGCATCACTGTTGTCGGTTGAATCAAATCAATGACATAGTTCGTTGGTTCAGGAAAAGCAGAAGAGGCTGCTTTATTGCAAAAGAGAACATTCGGATCAAATGGATTGGATTGCACAAAAGCCATGATACAGCCACAGAGTAATTCACCTGCATGTAATCTGTAACATCCATTCAGGTCATCAGACGAAGATTAATCTGAAATTTAAGCACTAAACGCCATAAATCTATGTATGGGCAGACTTTTTTGAGACATATGTTGATAAACATGCGGCAAGTTACATTGCTTAAAAGTCTATCTAAGTTAACGATCTATTCAATTCTGGATAAGTAATCTGAATATTACGATCCTAAATTACCCGAAGAGTATTAAGATTTCTAAGAATCGTGATTGTTGGTTTATTTGGGAAATTAATCAGTGGATTGAAGCAAAGATGATGGCTCATTAAGGATTGTGGGCTTCGACTACTTAAATTTTAGGTATTTTGAATAAAGCATATTTCAAAAATCTTAATTAATGGATTTAAATTACCATAAAAACCTTCAATATTGGCTTGAATCCATTGTTGTTGAGAGTCAATGCGAGACCAATCAATACCATAACCACAATGAGCAATCAGATGCTCAAAGAAAATCCGTTGTGTACGTCCATTACCTTCACGGAATGGGTGTATGACATTAAGCTCACAATACAAGTCGGCAAGTTGAGGAATCAGTTGTTGTGGTGCTAAGCCTTGAAAGTATTTTTTTTCTTGAAGCGTTTTGAGTAGTTTATTGGTTTCAATTTCAATACGGGAAAAATTACAAAAACGGGTGTCACCTTTGGAAATATCGATTTGTCTTAACTTTCCTGCCCAGTCGTATAAGTCGCCAAAGAGCTGCGCATGAATTGATTTTAAGTATTGTAAGTCGTAAGGTGGTTCAGCATATTCAATTAAGTTACTTGCCAATCCAGACAGTTCTAGTTCAGCTTGTTCTAAAATTTGTTCATCATGAATATTGAGTTTGTTCTTTAGGATATTTGTGCCAGGGTAACAATACAGGCTGTCACCCATTTCCCCATATTTATCCATACATGCACCTGACTAAGTTTCGGGTTGCGAATACTTCTTATATTTTTGCAAGATTTCAGCTTTACTTTGTTGAGTTGTTTGAGCTGTCGTTGTAATGCCTTCAAGCTTTAGGCTGGCTTGATAGTTTTGCGCACGTGTCGCTTGAATATATTTTTTTTTCTGTTCAGTGGTTCTGAGCATTTCGAAACTCCATTGATGCTACACGTGAAGTAAGTATAGCAGAGAATCTTTTTGATCAATGCTGCATACACAGCATTTCAAAATGTAATACAACGGTATTGTTTCATGTAATAACAGAAAACTAAAAAAAAGTGGAAGAATTTTTAAAATTTAGACCACCCATGATAAGTAAACCATATGTATTTGTTGATAATTGTAATTTTGAGAAAATTTAGTTGATAAATTAAATGAATTTTAATATACAAAGATATGCTCATTTTTTATATCGATAAAAATGTTAAAATTTGACTATTTAGTAAAAAATATAGAGATATTTATGGGGCAATTTATCATGCCCTTTTGCTTTGAGCGACAAAATGTTCAATTTAAGATAGTAAAAATTAACTCAGAACTACTGAAAATCAAAAAGATTAAACAGAGCCAGAAAGTAGTAGTACAAGCAAAGTTCAAAATAATCTATGTGAAAATTTGGCAAAAAATATTGCTATTAATGCAAACGGAGCCATGCTTACGTGTACATTCTAATTATGTTGCAATCTTACAGTTGATACATAATCTTGATGATTTTATCGAAAAATCACAGCAACACTTGTGCTTTGAGAGAAAAGCTCAGAAAGAGCTGGATGCTAAATTTTTTGCTAGATTTTTTAAGCTGACAAAGAGTTCAATAAAAGATCAACTTTTACCAAATTGTTCAGATCGTAATGAATTTAACCAATGCAATTTGATAAAAAATTAAGCGAAAGCGAATATGCCAAAGATTGAAACAGAAGAGCAATTCTTAGATTTAGCAGAAAAATTCCAAAAAGATTATTGTTTATTACGCAATCATGTTGTGAATACACAATTTGTCGATCTATCAGATGATTTACGTGAAAAAGCCCATGCTCTATATAAGGAAGCACAACAGATATATGGCTATATATCTAGTTCTAGACAATTAGGTAAATATTATTATCTAGCTTCTTTAAGTTATTTTGCATGCCCGACTACTAGTAATACTCAAGAGCTGTCGTCTGAACGTTATTTGATTCTACAAGCGAGTTTTTTAACATATCGGCAGTATCAAGAATTTGCAAAAATTGATAAAGCTGAGAATAAGCAAAAACATGTTTGTGATCTCTTTCGCTATGTATCACGATATGTTCTGGATTCTAATCATGCTGAATTATTTCAAGAATGCAGTGAGCTACTAAATCGCTATGTCATGTACGAACGTAACTTGAAAAAGGAGGATCGTAATCAACTTTTTAATATTAAAGATTTCAAACAAGTACAAGCCATAGAGTATTTATCGGCTCTATTAATAATTTTTAAAAGACTTGATGATCGTCGTGTTGTTCATCGTCAGCGTAAGTCAAAAAAAAGTAAAGTTTTGCAATGGCCGACGAAAAATGAACTCAAAAAATTTCGTGAAATTAAAACGGGTAAGCAAGTAGATATTGGACATAACGCAAAGATCAGTATTTATGATGCCGCTCTTCACAAAGATGAAGAGGGTGAAGTTGATCTATTAGATCCTGAAATGGAGTTTTATTCAGAAGATGAAAAGTCTAAAAATTTAAATTATATACTCAGCGATAATGCGACGCATCTAATGCGGCATCGCCAGCGCCGTCATGCTCCTTTTGTTACAAATCCACATTATTTGGCGCCAGATATACTGAAGCAAATTGTTTATGTGTTGAGAACCGAGTTATCCGGGCACTGGAGGGATGCTGCAATCGCTGCAGCATGTTTATTGTCACTTTTGACGGGATTATCACCCGTCGCACTGATGGATTTTAACGAGCTTATTCAAGATGGAATTTTGATCCAGAATGGTTCAAGTAGACGTCGCGAATATTTACTCAAATTAAATCTTAAAATTACAGAGCAGAAGATTAAGAGCTTAAATCATGTGCGGTGGAATGAAGTGATGACACATCAACTACATTTACCTTCTGCTTGGTTTGACTATATAGAACAAGCATCGAATCCACTAATTTCATCAACACACATTAATACGAAACTTAAGAATTGGCTTGATAATCGGTTTGTAGGTTCGATCACTGTAGAAAAACTGCAGGCTCAATTATATTTTCATATATATTATGAAACATATAATGAATATCTTGCTCATGTAATTGCTGGGCGGGATAGTCAGCATCACATGCCTGGTATCTATTATGGCGGGCTACCGAAAACTCAACTCAGTAGCACATATCTAGCCTTTTTAGAAAAAGCACTTACACCACATTCCACACATTTTACTGAAGACACGGCTGAACTAAAAATATTGCAACAACAATTCAAAGTGCAATCTGCATTATCTATAGGAAGGATAGGGAGCCAACTGGCACTTGAACCCAATTTTGTGAAAGAGCAATTCCATATTTTACATAGACATTGTCACGAAAACATCCAAGAAGATAAGCACATTATTAATCAACTTAATGCATATGCGTGTTGGATGTGGCATATCAGTTTGTTGAGTTTGGCAAGTCGGCCTAAAAAAAACCTGTTGGGGAATTTGGATGATTATTGTGTTGAGCTCAAGCTTTTATATGTGAATGATAAAAAAAATAGTAAAGCAAGAAAAGATGGTCGTTTTATCCCTTTATCTGATTTTTTCATAAAAACACTGCAAAATTACACTGCCTTTTTAGAACAAATTATTGAAGCGTACGGTTCATTTTTTAGACAAGTCTTTGCAAAGAAGAAGATAACTGTAAATGATCTTTTTGGTAAGGTCATTTTTAGTAAAGATATCTTGCCGATAACTGTCAAAGAATGGCAGAGCAGGAAAATTAAGTTAATCCCTTTATCGAGAAAATGGGTGAATTCATATATGCAAGGAGTCTTTCCAAAGAATATGTATTCGAATTGGTTACGTCATTTTGACATGAACTTTTTGATGCATGAGCAGCAAGAGGGTAAACCAGCATTAGCTTTTCACTTAATTCAGGCCCTGTATGGTCATGACCAACGTGACCGAGAGGCTTTTCATCCGCATTCTTCACTTATCCCGAATGTCTATGTACAGCAAGCCCGCCAGCAATTGCAAGATAATGTCAAATCTTTATCGATTAAACACTTAGAGCGAAAATAGTTGTATGCAAAAAATCAAAGAACTAATAAAACCACAACTAGATGATCTATTTGTTGATATTCATAAAATGGTGAAAAAGTCGCTAGATAGACAGCCTTCTCCACCTGAAGTATTGACGCAAGACATGCAGCAAAAACTTGATCAGCAGATCGCTGAAAAATGGCATGACATTAAAGATAGTGTTGATTGTTTGAGTCAAAAGTTGAGCCGAGACGAACAATCAAAACTGATGCAATTTACTGAAGATGAATTTAATAAAAGAAGGAAGCAATTCAACCAGAATGTAGATAAAAAATCATACAGAATTAAGCTAAATCCACATACTAAACGGATCGTACTGCCTAGAAAAATTGAGAGTACAGAGTCACGGTTAGAACAGGGGCATCTACATATCCATGTACTTAAGGAATTAAGGCAGTATTGGCAAGATTCATTTGAATATTGGAATGAACCAAAGTACTTATGGGGAAATTTATGCTTAAGTTTTATATATATTTCAGGCTGTGCAGATGAACAGCATTTGATTGCTATTCAGAAGCAATTGCAGGAGGCCATTGAGCTTGGTACAGATCTGAATTGTTTTCGGTTATACCATTCGGACTACAAAAAAATCACTAATCCATTGTTACTACATTATCGTGTTGAAAACTCTCAATATGGCAACGATGTAGAACAGGGAAAGTTGTACCAATGGAAACATGTTTTTTTTAACCCATATGCGCAGTTCATTTTGCAATATTTAAAAAAGTTGAAAGCTACTCAGAAAGAATTTTGTCTGCAACATTCAGTTGAAGATTGTATTTTAGAAAGCTTGAGTAAGATAGGCAGGAAAAAAAGTCTTGGGGATCTGCAATATCAAATTAAACGCCGTGGATTTCGTGCATTTAATGATGTGCAAATGGTACTCGAATTTAATCCAAACCTCAGCATAGATATATTTTTGAGTAATGTGCTTCAGCAAGAGATTAATACTGTTGCTTTAAGGCCATCCGAATTTAGATTGCTGTGGAATAATGATTACAATCAAGTCACAGAACCAGATAATCGCCCTATTCATTTTGAACAAGAGCAGTTACTTCCTGAAGTTCCGACTGTTCAAAGCAAATTACAAACGATTCCGTATGAGTTGATGTTGTTTGGTCAAAAGAAACGTAAAGGTCAAAAAGTTGAGCGTTTAGATAAAAAGAGGAATAAAGAAGAACGCACGCTACGTTTTTGGCAAGAAACTAGAAGGGTGTTAGAGGAGAAGATAGTTGATGCTAATACAGAGGAAAAGTCTTTAATTGATGCTCAACTACGCTTAATTCACTGGTTAATGCATTTAAAAAAACGAGGGCTTCAATTATCAACTATTGAAAGCTACTTAGGATCGTTTGGCAAAGAATTTATATTTGAGATTTGGCTCAATAAATTAGATTTAAAGCAACAATCCATAGATGACTATGAGGATTTATATCGGCAGCTATTGAAATACAGCAGTGAACGTGATGAAAAAGCAGTTCAACGAGATTCGGTGAAAGGAAAAACCTCTCGTAAGATGCACCAAAGCGCAGAATACCGTTTTGGTCGCCTAAAAGATTTTCATCAATTCTGTATAGAGAATTATGATGCTCCAGGGGTATTGGTGCTACAGAATTCAAGTTTTAAGCATTTACAAATTTGCAATGCACGGCTAGTGAGTCCTTTGCTATTTGGCAAATTATTGGAAAAACTAGAAAATTTAAGTCAAGAGCCAACGGCATCAGAGTGGGTCGATCATCTGAGTTGTTTAAAGCTGATGTATTTACTAAGTTATAGAACTGGACTTCGATTAAATGAAGTTCGTTGTCTTAAAATACAAGATATTATTTGCCCAGAGCTACTTTATAAAGAAAAAGAAAATACAGTTTTTAATAATATCACGCTTCATATCCAAGACAATTCATATCGCCGTCTGAAAACGCGAAGTGCGAATCGTCAAATACCATTGAAAATTGCATTGTCAGAACATGAGTTTTTAGTAGTACAACGTTACATACAACATCGTTATGAGCAATATTTGGTTAATCAGCAGGATGATCTACTTTTTAGTGTGAATCATCGTGTATTAACTGATCAATGTATCAGCAAAATTACAGTAGATTTGTTTAGTCAAATATTAGGTATGCATCATGGCTTTAGTTTTCATACATTACGCCACAGTGCTGCTAACTATCTAGCAATAACTTTGCTCGGTTCAAAAGAAATGATCAAGACCTACACAGATTGTCCTTGGGTAAAAGCAAAAAAGATGAGGGATTTATTGTTTGGTATGAAAGCACGTGCTCAAGAAGAGATTATTCAACATAAATGGCAGGTGCTCGCCTCTTGGATGGGGCATAGCAGTATTGAGCAAACGGCTTCAAATTACCTTCATGTTTTGGATTTATTAGCAGTCGATCGAATTTATAATTCGCCGTGTATCATTTCAAAAAAAGTATTAGAACAGTGTTTTAGTCCAGTGAAGTCAAGTACAGACTACATAAACCTAAATCGTTATACTCAGCAGCAGAAATGGTTTAATTCTTATCAGCAAACACAGCCAGTTACGATGGCTGGCCGACAAGAAAAGAAGTTTAGTATAGAGAAGAGTACTCTGACACCTTTTCAACGTTTGATAAGTTTTAGAGAAGGTCGTTTAAGCGAAGATACCCAAGCACAAGAATGGATGCAGCGATGTCAATTTATGAGCACTAAATGGATGGACCCCAAAAATTTTAATTTAAAAACGAATTATGTTAGTAATAAAAATTTAGATGTGGGTTGGTTTGATGAGCTTTACGACAAAGCTAAGAAACTGACACGTTCTGATGAAATAATTCCTCTCCTTGATTTGCATAACCAACATGATAAGGGGAAAGATATACCTAAAGAGTTGAACGTGGTCAATGCACTTAAGGTATTATTATTATTTGGAAAATTACGTAAAAACTTTCTACATTTTCAATGCATAAAGAAAGATGATGAGCAACAAATTGTTAATTTTATTACTGGTATAGAGCCAATGTTAGGAGATCATCTGTATTTAGAAAAACAAAACTACCCAGTTAATTTGGATGCTCCTGAGCGAACCGTTAAATTTAGTTTTCAAAGAGTTGTCGGCTCTAACAAAAAAAATGTTACTCCGCTGGTTATATTTAATTTAATGTTAAAAATGATGCAAAAAGATGAACTCTGGTTGAAATAGCCTAAGCAAACTAAAAGGGGAATTGTTTAAAAATCTCTCTGGTTATAAGTAAACTGTCTTTATGAAAAGCATCATACTAACTTTGATTCATAATAAAGGGAATTTAAAAGCTTTAGCATCACAATTTGGTCACTGGATTTTAGACAATAGTGTAAAGATTAGCACTTTGGTAAATCGATGAGCTAAAGTGTTGTAGTCCAAACTCGATCTGACAATTACCCATTTTTTAGTGTGCCCGTCAGGTTAAATTTGAACTGAATTTTTCTCAGCCCAAATTCATTTCCAATCAAGTTATGTTTCAAGTGGCGTGCGAACACTGCACAATTTAATTCACGGTGCCTAAGACAGGTATCAACTTCGGACCAGCCATTCTAGCTTTGCTAATGATTTCCACCAGCTCATCATAAGTCAGTTCAAACTTATCCTCACTATCAAATACATAGACCATATTCTTGCCTTCATGTTCAGGTGGAGTAGGTGGTACAAATCGTTTCGGGATAAGAATTTGTGCGAGTTGTTCGTCAGTTAATTTAAATAAGTGCATGTTTTTATCCTACTCTTGGTAAGTCAGACCATTTGGTTAAATACGAAGGTGATCTAAGGTTTTGATTCATGTGCCATGTGGCTTCTTTATTGTTGGCAATGCCTAGCGTGACGAGATTCTTCCCAAACCGTTCACTGATGGCTTCGATGGCATCTGAAAGCCTTTCTCGCTCTTGCTTATGTGAATAGTCCGTGAATAGATCGGGCACAAACTTGGATTGATCTGTAATTTCGAGCAGCACGATTCCCGCCTTTTTATACTTAAAGCCTTTCTTAAATATCTGATCGATGCCTTTCATCGCGGCCTTGGTGATGAGCAGTAGATCATCCGTATGCTCATGCATTTGAACGACGATGTAAGGCGAGTAGCGCTCTGTCTTATCAAAGCGACTGGTTTGGATATACACGCCGATCATCTTGCAGATTGAGCCATCTTCCCGCATTCGTTTCACGGCTCTGGCCACATAAAGCCGAACCGAAGCTTTAATGTCATCCATTTCATACACTGGGTTGCCATATGAACGGCTGCTGATGATTTGCTTCTTCGCTACAGTATCATCACTAAGGTCAATACAAGAAAGGCCCTGTAGCTCAAGCACCGTCTTTTCCATCACGATACTAAACTGCTTTTTGATTTCTTTAGGATTGGCATTGATCAGATCCAGCACAGATTGAACACCCATAGTATTGAGCTTCTTACAGTTCTGTCTGCCTACGCCCCAAACCTCAGACACATCAACCTGCGCGAGTAGCGTTTCTGTAGAGCATGGGTCCATATGGGCCAGATTACAGACCCCATTGAAGAACTTGTTTTTCTTGGCGAGATGATTGGCAATCTTGGCTTCGGTTTTAGAGCGACCAATTCCAATACAGCAGGGTAGGCCTAACCAACGCCAAGCCTTAGCCCTCATGTCTTGAGCATATACAGTCAGGTCAAATAGATGCTCGTAAGCTGTGAGCTTCAGAAAGCATTCATCAATGGAATAGACCTCTTGATCTCCTGGTGCAACATAGTCCCCAAGCAGCTCCATAAAGCGCTTGGACATTTCGCCATATAAGGAGAAATTACTGGATAGCACCTGAATGTTATGTTGTTTGATCAGCTCTTTAATTTGGAATACAGGAACACCCATCTTGATGCCTAAGTCTTTCGCTTCCTGGCTTCTGGCCACGGCACAGCCGTCATTGTTGCTGAGCACAATGGTTGGGCGATCATTCAAGGCAGGATTAAACACACGCTCACACGAGACGTAGCAATTATTCACGTCGACTAACGCGAATATTTCATTTTCACTTTGCATGGTTATTCTTCTTTTTATGAGCGGTGATAAATACGCTTTAAATTAAAAGTCACCACACCCCAGATTGATATGGTCTGACTATCATCAGGAATGATGTGATTGTAATTCGAATTTTCAGCCTTCAACCAAAGTTCTGGAAGCGGATAATCTTCATCTCCAAATATTTCTTTGATTTCAGACTTGGACATCTTATTGGTGATCATCAGCCGCTTAATGGTTGAGGCATTGTCATCAATCAGGGCAACCACGATATCGTAATGCTTGGCTTCAATACTGCGATCAATAATGATTGGATCATTAATCTCTAGGCCAGCATCGAGCATGGATTCACTGTCTACATAGGCAATAAAAGTAGAAATAGGGTTGTGAATCAGGAACTCATTCAGATCGAGTGCTTTGTCTTGCTCATCCTTGGTGCTGAAGGCCGGACCTGCAGGAATACGCTCTAAAGAGACGGGAATAGATACTTTGGATTTGGGTAGGACAGCAGTAAGCCCTAATTTTTCAACAAGCTCATTTTGAACAGCGATTTGTTCAAGCACGGTGTTGATGGTAGGACTTGGTTTACCCTCTGGACCCATGAGCTCTTGTAAAGATGACCATGCGTCGTCAGAGAAGTAAATAGGCAACTTCTTAGACATGAGATACTCCTACGCTACGAGGCGTGTTTGGAAGTAGAATTTGTTTAAATAGGATATTACTAACAGCGTTTAAAATTCAAATTTAAAAAGTTGTGGATAAACAAGGATGCTCAGAATAAGACGTTTTGTTTCTGCTCATCGCGTGGAAATGTGACGAATTCATCGGGCATTTGAAAGAAATATTCATGCGCATGTTCATGATCGGCTGTTAGCCAGTCTTTTCTGTACTGTTCTGGAATAACGATGATGGATCGCTTCTCATCCTTCGGTGCATGGAATTGTTTCATAAAAGGGTGATGGTCCGAATTGATGGTCAACATTGAAAAGGAACGTACCTTATTGCCATTAATCACTGCATCATCATAGATCCCTGCAACAGTAAAAGGCTGATCATCTTTACGCTTGATGGTGTACCAGTGTGGCTTGCCATTGATGTATTTCGGCTCATAAAATTCTTGTACTGGGACTAGGCAGAACTTGCTGTACTTCCAAGCATGTCGAAAGCTAGGCTTATCTGCTACAGACTCAGTTCTGGCGTTATAAGTATGACTGCTGAACTTCAATTCTTTCGCCCAGCTCGGTAGTAATCCAAACTTTGCAATATCAAGCTCTGATATGTGCTGAATTAGCAGGAGACTTTCACTTGGGATATGCTAGGCAGCTA
>NZ_JBQENP010000034.1:0-12889 GCF_052044755.1 Acinetobacter sp. 22512
TTATGCATCCTATTTAGGTGACCTCAGTTATAGTATTCCGTGTCAGGAATCTGTCCACTTATTCCAATGATGATGAGAACTGCAGCAATAAATTATAAAGGCAGGATAGGTGGTTACTTAACCAGCATAAGTTATGTAACTTATGCTAATTCATATTAAAATCACATGAAAGCAATCTTAATTAAAAACTTAGTATGAAAGGGCGTGGTCTTTTGTTTAAAGTGACAATTAACTAAAGGGTTACTTCTTGTATTTAGGAGCATAACCAACTTCTAACAAATAAGAAAAATACTTTCTAACATTATCGCTATCAAGAAGATCACTTGATATCCTTTCCTGAAAGTCTTCTAGAGTCTCTCCACGATGTGCGAAATCATTACCAAATTTTGGATAGTTAGTAATATCACATAGCTTTTTAGCAAAGAATATACATTGCTTAGCTGTCAATTTATAAGTTGGCTCTAAAGGAGCACTTGTACTCGTTTTATTTTGTTCTTTTTCTTCAAACATGAAATGTAATTCTGAAATATTTCTTCCCTCCTTTTTTTGTATATAAGAAACAGTAATATCCGTAAATTTGTTAATTTGATTTAAAGCTACGGTAAGAACCCTTTTTTTAAAGTCTCCCATCTTTTTATATTCATCTTCTATCAATCCGAGTTTTGATCTAAGCTCATCTATAGAAATATATAACTTACCAGTTGATCTCCAACGTATGAGTAACTCATACAGGCGAATAGCATAAATGCTTGTAAGTGGTGAGATTTGTTTAAGTTCATATCTTGTGAACTTTTCTTCAAGTTTTACAAATAAGGGGATAATATCTGGTGCAAAAATTAGTTGGACGCATCCCTCTTCCTTAACATAACCAACTTTTGAAACCCACCTACTTTTGTATATTCCTATTTTTCCAGTTATAGGATCTACTGCTTTATAATTCAAATGCCGTTCAAAAAGATTATCACATGCAGATTGTAACGCTTCATAAGATGCTTGACGTCCTAAATTAAACTGTTTCATGTATTCAGAAGCATGAATCGTAAGTATAGTATCAGAAGTAAGTTCTTTCTCAATTTCTCGAGCAGCAATGATCGCAATTAATATTAGCCTTTGCTCAGATAGATTTAGTGAATACGATGCTTCAACCAAATTATTATCTTTATATACTATGTTACTCATAGGGAGATATATTAAGGAAAATGTTATAAATAGATATATTGACAATACTACTTAACGTCCACAAATGAAAGTATTTTTAATAAAAGAATTTGTCAACTTATGCACAGAATTTGTCAACTTAGAAACAGGAAAAAGTCAACTTATTGGTAGGAATATGTCAACTCAGAAACAGGAAAAAGTCAACTTATTGGTAGGAATTTGTCAACATATACTTCCTGTATCCCTTTGCTAGTCAAGCTTTGAGCAGAGATATAAATAATAAATTTAAATAAATATATATAAATTCAAAAAGACCATTCTTTTGTGGATAACTTTTTTTTAATTTTTTTTTCATGATAGTTGATTACTTCATAAATCACCGTTAAATTATACACAAACAAACTTACGTAACTTACATAAATTATGATTATCTTAGTTGGTGGTGAAAAAGGCGGTGCTGGTAAAAGCTGTTTAGCTCAAAATCTTGCAGTTTACTTACAACAAAGTCAAAGAGACGTCCTCTTATTAGATGCTGACCCTCAAGGAACAACAACAGATTGGGTCAAAGAAAGAGATGAAAACGATGAATTAAATAATATTCCATCAGTACAAGCATCAGGGAATATACGTTCAGTTTTAAAAGATTTAGATAAAAGATACCAAGATATTATCATTGATGCAGGTGGACAGGATTCTGAAGCATTACGTTCAGCAATGACTATAGCTACACATATGTTATTGCCGTTTAGACCCAAACGAAGAGATCTAAAAACTTTAGATCATATGGAACAAGTTTTAAAATTAGCAAAGACAGTAAATCCAAATCTGAAAGCTAGAGCAATTATTACTCAGTGTCCAACTCTTCCTTCTCAAGTTCAAAGAATTTTAGATGCAAAAGAGGCATGCAAATCATTTGGTATTGATGCATTGAATTCAATCACAACAAATCGAAATGTTTATGATGATGCAGATGAAAATGGGCTTTCGGTTTTTGAAGTAAATAGTGATCCTAAAGCGAAAGCTGAAATTGAAAGTATTGCAAGAGAGTTTTTAGGAGTATAACTATGGCTGGTTTAACTGGGCTAAACAAAAAACCTGAACCTACTGAACAAGATAAAATGTTAGATGCATTTATATCTGGTGCAGAAAAGAGGGTAAAGGCTTTAGAATCAAGTGAAAAAAAATTTATTCGTTACACTTTTTCTCTCAATGAAGATATTAGTAAACTAATTGATGAGCTGGTTGTAAAAGGGCAAAATGCAAGAATAAATCGTTCAAGTATTGTTCGAGCAGCTATAGAAAATTTATCGACATATAGTGCAGATGAATTAAAAGAAATATTAAATAAATAAATAAATTAAAAATATCCCACTTTTTTAAGGGGGATATTTTTTATCCAAGTTAAATTTACTGTAAGTCCCCGGTGAACCCTATAGATATTTTTAAATTCAGCTCAGGCTCTAGCAGTGTGGTGGTAATTTATCTATTTGAGTTATTTTATATGAAGGCGTCCTTTTCTGCACAGACACGGATCTAGGCTATTCAGCTTGGCTGACTGAATTGATGTCATGATGTTTGATGCACATTGTCAAATTCTTTATCAAGCGAAACTCTGAATCAATGCTTGTAATTGTTTCACTATGATGAGTTTGAGTCCAGTGAAATGTTGCTTGTTTCAACCGTAGAGCTTTGAATACCCAGTCCATCATGTATCAACACTTTCATACAATGACCACGCTTATTCCAAAACAAGATAACCTCAATGTTGCGATTTGACATGGTCAAAGGCTTTTAGGACATGAGAAAGAGCAGTATAAGTAACTGCTCGCATAGGCACTGTTGCAAATAGGCTGACATGATAAGCTAAATATCTTATTTATTTCGAGATACAGCAGATGAATCCCTTCCATGGTCGGCACTTTCAAGGTGAAATCATTCTTTGGGCTGTTCGTTGGTATTGTAAATATGGCATCAGCTATCGTGAACTTCAAGAAATGCTCGCTGAACGAGGTGTGAATGTTGACCACACCACAATTTATCGTTGGGTTCAGCGTTATGCTCCAGAAATGGAAAAACGCTTACGCTGGTATTGGCGTAATCCTACAGATTTACATTCATGGCATATGGATGAGACTTATATCAAAGTGAAGGGGCGATGGACTTACCTGTATCGTGCAGTTGATCAACGGGGTCATACGATTGACTTTTACCTTTCCGCTAGACGGAACAGTAAATCAGCCTATTGTTTTTTAGGAAAGATCTTCAATACGGTGAAAAAATGGCAAATTCCACGGGTCATCAATACAGATAAAGCAGCGACCTATGGCCATGCTTTATCACGGTTAAAGCGAGAAGGAAAATGTCCAGTAGATATTGAGCACAGGCAGATTAAGTATAAAAATAATGTCATTGAATGTGATCATGGTAAGTTAAAGCGGATCATCAGGGCCACATTAGGATTCAAATCTATGAAGACGGCTTATGCCACAATTAAAGGTATTGAAGTCATGCGTGCACTACGTAAAGGACAAGCATCGTCATTTTATTATGGTCAGCCTCAAGGTGAAGTGTGTCTAATCAACAGGGTTTTCGGTCTCTAAGCACTTTTAAAAAGGAACTTCATCGACTCAAATCTCTATTTGCAACAGTGCCAAATTTTTTTGCCTTTTAATCACGGTTTTTGAAATTAGCCAATAATAATCTCTACAGATGAAATAAATTTATTATAATCATCCTGATAACAAAAAGGATATACCTTGTGCGCCATTCTTATCATATTGAAAAACATTACATCGAACGTGCGGGATGGTTGCGTGCAGCTGTGCTGGGGGCAAATGACGGGATTATTTCAGTCACAAGTCTCGTGGTGGGAATCGCAGCCAGTGGAGCATCTACCCATACTGTACTGGTGACCTGTATCGCCGGATTAATATCTGGAGCTGCATCGATGGCTGCAGGTGAATACATCTCCGTTAAATCGCAACAAGACATTGAAAAGAATGATCTGCAGATGGAAGAACGTGAACTGCAACGCCATCCTGAACATGAATTAAATGAGCTAAAAAATATTTACATACAGCGTGGATTACAACCCGCTTTAGCGCAAGAAGTCGCGCAACAACTGACTGCACACAATGCTTTAGATGCACATGCGCGTGATGAAATTGGTATTTCAGATCATACTTCTGCCCAGCCGTTTCGTGCTGCCTTCTCTTCAGCCATTGCATTTACTGTAGGCTCATTATTTCCTTTAATTTCAATTATGCTTCTGCCTGAGCGATACTTAGAGAAAGGCGTCATGCTGATTGGGGTATTAAGTCTCGGAATTATGGGTGCCTTGGCCAGTTATGCGGGCGGCGCCAGTATTTGGAGAGGTTCGATTCGGGTAATGATTTGGGGTATTATTGCCATGTTATTCAGTGCTTGGATTGGATCATTATTTAATGTTGCGGTGGCATAAGATCCTTTTTTGTATAATCCAAATATTCCCACTCCATGAGGAGTATAGATAATAAGTCTATAGAAATACCTGACCTATCTGACATGCTTTATATCAATAAAGCATGTTGTTCTAGGTGAACAATATGCCTATTTTCTATAGTTATAGATCTAAATCATTTCATTTTTTTAAAAAGCATACTTTTTAATACATTATCTTTGAAAATAAAATGGTGGATTAATGCAGCACAAGCATGTAAACCTACGACTGTAATAAAGAAGTTACCTAAAAATTGATGCATCTGACCAATATATTTAACCTCTCTAACACTGCTCAAAAGTGGCAAATTTAAAGAGAATACTTGGAAGTTATCAGTGAAACTCGATAATGCAAGCCAGCCCGCTATTGGAACGACACATAAACTTACGTAAAGCGTAAATCTGACAATTTTAAATAATTTTATTTGATACGGATTAATGATCTCATTTTGAGGAATACTTCTTTTATAGAGAAAAACAACACTCAACCGCACGAAAAATAGAATAAATATTGAAATTCCACCTATAACATGAATCTGGCCCTGCAAACCTGTTCTTGTTGGATCTCCACTCGTCAAATATACAATTACAACTAAAACAAAGGTAATCCAGTGCATTATTATCATAGGTTTAGGATAATTATTGTTCATATTTTTTTCCTGAATTTTAAATATTGATGTGTGTTGATAAAAACGGAGGCTTTCGCTTGGGAGGATTCTAGACAGCCAACCTGTAAAAGTCCTCTGCCATTTGATTTGGTGTCTTAAAATCCAATCCTTTTTGGATTCTTTGCTGATTATAAAATAGCTCTATGTATTTTGTAATATCTGCTTTCGCTTTTTCCCTCGTTTCATAAGTACGATGGTGTATAAGTTCATTCTTTAATATGCCCCAGAAGCTTTCAATTGGTGCATTATCAAAGCAGTCTCCACGCTTACTCATTGAACCTTGAAAATCATATTTTTCAATCATATTTCGATATACATGACTGCAATATTGACTGCCTCTGTCTGAGTGAACAATTAAGCCTTGTGGCGGTTTTTGATTCCGAATAGCCATTTTAAGAGCATCACAGACCAACTGTGCTGTCATACGTTCATTTAGACTATAGCCAACAACCTGCTTTGTATAAAGATCCTTTGAAGCAGCCAGATATAGCCATCCTTCGTTTGTCCAAATGTAGGTAATGTCACTTACCCACGCGTGGTTTGGAGTGCTCACGTTAAATTTTTGCTCTAATAAGTTTTTGTAGACGGGACGGTTGTGATCACTGTTTGTTGTTCTTTTAAAGCGCTTATGGCGCTTGCAAAAGAGTTTATTGACCTTCTTTATTGTACGTACTGCATATTGGCTAATTTGAACACCTTGAGCGTGTAAATGCTTACTCAGGCGAATATAGCCATAGCTTTCATTGGTCTCCTGATGTGCTATTTTCACCATGATAGTCTGCTGATTTCTTCGAATTTGTTTTTGGCTTAAGCCACTTTTCAACCACTCATAAAATCTTGATACTGAAACTTTTAACAGCTTCGCCATCATGGTGATTGGGTATGTATCTTTATACTGTTTCATGCAGGCGTACCTCACTGACTTTCTTTGGCAAAGTACGCTACTGCTTTTTTTAAGAATTCTCTTTGACAATAGTTCTTTTCTTAAGACACTATCAATTAATAAGTTTCATGATCTAAAAGTTATTATATTACATGTATCTATTATAGTTATAGTCATCTTGTTTTTAGAAGATATTGTTGTTTTTGGTGGAACTTTAGCCAACTTATATGCTGGTATTTCTTCTAGCCTAGTCATATTAGCAATAATTTTTACTTGTAAGCTATTAGATAATGATCATCACAAAGACGATGAATAACTTAAATCGCAAGGACTCATTTATAATTACTCTTTTATTTGAGCATTTAATTGAAGTTAAGATTAGAGGGCACTGTTGCAAATAGAGATTTGAGTCGATGATGTTCCCTTTAAAAAGGGCACTGTTGCAAATAACCACGAATGGTAAGCTGAAGACTGTTTTAGCTAAAGGTGCAGCATATGAATCCTTTCCATGGTCGGCATTTTCAGGGCGAAATCATTCTTTGGGCTGTGCGCTGGTATTGTAAATATGGCATTAGCTATCGTGAACTGCAGGAAATGCTGGCCGAACGGGGTGTGAATGTTGATCACACGACTATTTACCGTTGGGTTCAACGTTATGCTCCTGAAATAGAAAAACGTTTACGCTGGTATTGGCGTAATCCTACAGATCTGAGCTCGTGGCATATTGATGAAACCTATGTAAAAGTGAATGGACGATGGTCTTATCTGTATCGTGCAGTCGATCAACGTGGCGATACCATTGATTTTTATCTTTCTTCTAGACGTAATACCAAATCAGCATATTGTTTTCTTGGAAAAATTTTAAATAATGTGAAGAAGTGGCAAATTCCACAAGTGATCAACACGGATAAAGCACCCACATATGGACGTGCTTTATCACGGTTAAAACGGGAAGGTAAATGTCCACCAGACCTTGAGCACAGGCAGATTAAGTATAAAAATAACGTGATTGAATGTGATCATGGCAAGCTAAAGCGGATCATCAGGGCCACATTAGGATTCAAATCTATGAAGACGGCTTATGCCACAATTAAAGGTATTGAAGTCATGCGTGCACTACGTAAAGGACAAGCATCGTCATTTTATTATGGTCAGCCTCAGGGTGAAGTGTGTCTAATCAACAGGGTTTTCGGTCTCTAAGTACTTTTTAAAGGGAACATCATCGACTCAAATCTCTATTTGCAACAGTGCCACTTCACAGTAGGTCTTGAATACAACTTCTAAGTTCGACATTGAAATACAAGCTGAATTTTAGCCAATTTCACTAGAACTGACTTGAAAAATAATGAGATAAAACCTAGCCTGAGTATATTCGGTTGGGTTTTTCTTATGTGTATTTTTTAGCGAATTGCAAAGAAATTAAATTGGTCAGATCATCGTTATCTTATTGTTATCATATGGACTGGTATTTATATAAAATCAGGCATTTAGTTGAAAATATGTTTTGTAGATTAAAACAATTTAGAGGGATAGCTACTCGATATGACAAGCTCAAAAGAAATTATCAAAGTGCTGTTGCCTTAGCCTGTATATTTTTATGGCTACCTTTATAGGTTTAATTATGAACAGTAAATGTCAACAGACCCTAATTGAATCTGAAAAAGATTATCCTTCTACTTGGGCAGCAATCACAGCTATTGATCCTAAAATCGGTTGTACTCCTGAAACATTGCGTGTTTGGTATCAAAAATATTTAGATCAACAAAATCCTGTCAAAATACAACAGATATCTGATCAAGAAAAAATGAAGGGTAATCCCCCCTAAAATACTAGCTCTTTAAAAGAGGCAGTATTATGCTTTTACAACATGGTGTTTAACTTGAGAAACTGAATTTAAAACAATCTACTGTAACTCTTCCAGACAGATATGAAATTAATCCACCCCTAGCCCCTTAAACACAGCATCTACCGGATCTGCATAAAAGCTGGTCTGGAACTTGGTAAACAGTTCCACAGGAATCGTTGGGATATCTGCCGCACTACTCATTGGCAAAGCAACCTTCTTGGCACCCGCATCAAAAGCAACTTGCAGACATTCGGCAATACTTTCCACCGGTGTCACTGAACCACCCAAGCTCATATCACCCAGTACCACCATCTGACTTTGAACCGATCGTCCTAAGAGGCCAGAAGCGAAAGCCACTAAACTTGGCAGAGCAAGATGGCTGAGCGGGCCGGTATTCTGTAATTCCACCACATGTAAATGGAAATCATGTTCCAGCACCTTACTCCCCCCCGAGATCCGGGATGCATTGGCCTTGAAGTAATCAAAAGCAATCTTGACCTGCTCTTTGGCACTACTTGAATTCCATAAGCCAGATGTCGCCAATTTTCCTGAACCTTTAGTGACTTGAAGTTCTAAGCGGTATAAGCCTGGCATGCCCTTATTACTGAGGCCAATGGTATACAGGAAGCCTGGTTTAGCAGGACCTTCGGGAATAAGTCCACCTCCACCCTGCTCTTTGACTGAGACAAAATGTTCTTCTCCAGAAAATCTGACCAGATATAACTGTCCAGGTATTGAGCCTGAGAGATATAGGCCTCTCTCATCACCGTTTCCATAAACTCAATCAGTAAAAGGTTCCGTTCTAAAGCCCCACAAAAAGCCACCTGGGTCGCCAGCTCATCATCGCCATCACGCAAAGCTTTCCAGAAATCAGGTTCTAAACGCTCCAGGCGCTTGCGAATAGCGGTGGCATTGCGTTGCGCCGAAGCCGCAGTTCTTTTTTGCAGAATATTGTCAATCTGAATGGCCTGATGCCATTGTTCTGGAGTCGCTTCTCGTAATAACAGATCCGCGATCAGCCGGCTTTCACGCACCATCAGGGAGCCACCAATCAGGTCACTGTCATAATGAAATTGTTCTAACATGGCCAATCTCCTATGAGGCCTGATCAAACAGGTAAGACGACAGCTTTTCGATATCTGAGCGTTGTAGTACCAAGGGATATTTCAAGGCATCATCCGCCTCAGCCAGCGTGATCGCGGCCTGATAGCGCTGCAAGGTATAGTGAGCCAGGGCTTTTTTCACCGGAATCTGTAATCTGCCATCAGGCATGCCGAAGTCTTTTTCGACCAGCGCTTTTTGAGCTTCATTCAATTTTGGATTCGGGATCAGCGTCAGTACAATTTCTTCATGCCATTGCTGATCCTGAGCAGGGTCTACTGACTCAATCGCCACCACAACAGGTGTGCGATCAATTCTGGAGAGTAAAAAGTCCTTAAACTGCTTGCTCTGATGGCAATAGGCACGGACATGCCAGCGAAAACCGGTATACACCAGGGTATGTGGGGAAATCATGCGTTCATGCCACTGCGGATTCTGCATGGAGGCATAAATAATTTTGAGACAGCTTTGTGTTCGACAGGCACGCAACACTTCCCTGATGACTTCAGGACGCACACTGCGATCAGGTAATTGAACTGCTGCAAGATTCGGTTCTGGCATCGCAATCAGGGCATGCGATTCACTGACCAAGCCCGAGAGCATATTGAGATATTCATTGATATGCGCTGTAGTCAGTACAGGCTGGAAGCTGGCTTTAGGCACATAACCCTTGACTGAGGGATCATGAATCAAGGCATCGGGGTTATACAGCGTATTATAGCGCTTGATATCCGCAGAAGCCTGTTGTCGACTCAGTCCAAACCAGCTCATCAAACGATTGGTAACCAAACGACCTTCCCAATATGCAAGGAGCTCGATCGCCCGCATCCTAAGAAGCACCTCATGCTTATCTGTCGTCATATACCAATCAGTCAATAAATAGCAGTTTTAAGATTACCCTACAGCAAATATACAGTAAAGATTTTTGACGGTATTTAAAGGTAGTATTGCAATCATCAGATAAAAAATATACTAGTATCCTGATGATAGCCGTCAAAGTACGATCTCTAGCAGATCATGGATCCTGGTATAGCGCGTGAATTGAGCTAAGTTTTAGAATGAGAGCAATATGGGTTTTAGATTTCGTAAAAGTATTAAATTATTCCCGGGTTTTAAAATTAATCTGACCCATAAAGGCATCAGCAGTGCCAGCATTGGCAAACCTGGTGCTTCTCTAAATATTGGGAAAAAAGGTACGCGAACCAGTGTCGGCATTCCAGGTACGGGACTATCTTACTCTAAACACCAACCTTACTCTAAAAAGACCCGTGTTCCACAACCGACATCGCTAGAACACACGGAATATAATCCTCAGAATTTAGAACAACCGAAGACAAAGATCTGGCCTTGGATTATTTTTGGAATATTGTGTTTTATGGTGGGTGCCGTCATTTTTTAGCAAGAACCGCATTGTATTTTAATCAAAAAAAATGCCCAGATGGATGAATGGGCAAACTAAGGAATTAATATCCTTCAGAAACTCCAGCGCAATTCTCGCTACTTTCAGTAAGCGACTCTGGCTCAATCATGAGGGTCTGACTCAATCGAATCGAGGTAAATCGATCCATCACAATTGGAGCAGAAATTATGCTTGAATACATTCTTGGATGATGCTGAAAAGTCTTTGAGTTTTAATCAATAAATAAGAGTATTCATGTCTACCCTCAACTTTACTTATTTTCAGATAGCAACCAATCGAGAGCACTCATTTTTACAATACCATTATAATTTGCTTCAGCCCCTATCGTGTCTAAGGTAAGTAAATATTTGGGATACGAATCAGAAATTTTCTGTAATGGACGTAACTCTCGGCTGAGTGTCTCCTCATTGAGCGTTTCTAATGCCACCTGATAATAAGTTAAATTCTGTAAAGTATCGACAGCAACAAAATCAATTTCATATTCATCAACCCGCCCTACATAGACCGTATAACCTCGTCTGACAAGCTCAAGATAAATCACATTTTCTAAGATATGACCTTGATCAGCATTAGCATCAGGCAACATAATCCGGCGCAATCCGACATCAACTAAATAGTATTTTTCAGAGGATTGTAATAACTCACGCCCGCGTACTTTAAATTGTGCGGCACTATAAAATAACAAACTGTCCTGTAAGCCCTGAATATAGCGTTTTACTGTTTCAAATGAGATTTTAACCCCGCTTGAAACAAAGGTATTTTTAATTTTATTGATGGAAATGGGTGAGCCTGTCACGCTTGCCAAATATCTTGCGACACGCTCGAGAGAGTTAATATCAGCAGTATTCAAACGAGGAATAACATCTTTAAACATTACACTGGCATAGACCGCTTGCAAGTAATCATAGGTTTCCTGCTGACTAGTCATGGCAAGCGTATAGGGGAAACTACTGTGCGTGTACATGGCATACAAATCACGATTGGATAATTGTTGGATGATCGGATTATTTTCAATATGCCACTGTTTAAACTCTTGGAATGACAAGGGTAAAACATGTTGCTCGATATAGCGTCCTGTGAGTAACGTCGCAAGTTCTCCACTTAGAAAGAATGCATTTGAACCTGTAATATATAAATCGATATAATCCCGAACATATAAAGAGTCGACTACTTTCTCAAAATTTGTAACATGTTGTATTTCATCTAAAAAAACATAGTTTTTTTTACTTTTATCAACTTTGGACAATACATAATCATGTAGTTTACGGTAATCGGTGAGTTCTTCAAATTCCATAAATTCGAAGTTGATGGCAATGATGTTTTCGGCTTGTACACCCTGTGCTTTTAGGTCTTGTTGAAACATCGCCAATAAGGTGGATTTTCCAGAGCGACGCACACCTGAAAGTACTTTAATGACATCACGGTCTTGCCATGTATTCAGAAATTTTAAGTAGCCATCACGTCGAATATTAGCGCTTCTCATTATTTACACTTAGAATCTAAAGTTTTAATAAATTCTATCAAATTTTAGAATGTATATGTAAATATATTTAGTTTTAAGAAAAGTTTAAAGGTTAAGTGAAACATTCAAAGCTACTGTAGAAGCATGTAAACATGCAGATCTGATCAAAATCCAAATTCTGTCTTTTTGATTATTTTCCATGTCATGTTATTTCATTGATGCTACGAGTTAACTGCTATATAAATTAAGTGAAAAGTAAATGGAACTAAGATGTTAACTAGAGTGGAACTCATTTTTGTTGTGCTGATGGTCTCAGCCTTAATCCTAATTGCTTATGAAATGCTAAAAGGTTTATTTTAGAGCATCTATACAATTTTTGATCAAAAAAAAAGCCCACAGAGGGAATCTATGGGCGAAACTAAGGACCTTGACGGTCATTCAGAAACTACAGCTAGTTTCTGGTTGTGATTCTGGACTGAATTAAAAATAACCACATTGGCTGAATGTATCAAAAGTTAAATCATGTGATTAATCATTGATACATCTGCAAAAATGAGCTCATCGCTCTGTTGATTAATACAGTAATTCACCAAACAAATCCGCTCTAATCTCTTCCAGACTCAGATCTGATTTCATTCTATTACAGATGGGATGAACCAGCAGACCATTCTCTAGAACACCTTGCCCACCTACGGCTTTGGCAATCCGATGATCCGATTCAGTAGAATCAAGATAGATCAATCCATCACAAATGAGGCAAAAGTTATGATTACCCACCAGAAAATTGTGCTTAAGCAGACTCTTGGTTAATGCCGAAAAGGGGTCGTCTCAGGAAACGGAAAATATAGCACGCTAAGGATTTTCACTCCGACTT
>NZ_JBQENP010000035.1:0-12684 GCF_052044755.1 Acinetobacter sp. 22512
AGGTCAAACTGCAAACCTGTTTGTGCCACCAGAGATACCCCGAAATGCCCAAGATCTTGTAATGACTGTACGAGATCCACGGTGCTTCTGCCCCAGCGTGTCAATTCCGTCACCAAGATGGCATCGATTTCACGAGATTGCGCCATGGTCATCAAGTATTTTCTTTGCAATCTCTCATCCTTACTGCCTGATGCAGTTTCTTTCCAAACACCGACAACATCGTAGCCGCAACGATTGGCGTAGGCACGTAGGTCATATTCCTGTCGTTCGCAGGACTGATCGTTCGTTGATACTCGGCAATAAATGGCCGCATTCTGTCCCAATTGAACCTCCTTGCGAAATTGCAGCGCAAAGCTAAGCGTGGCGGTACAAAATAATGTACCTTTAATAGTTTAGTTTATTTGGGACTAATGAGCCATGCCGCGCCATTCTATTTTGTCGTCCACGGAATTGGGAAGCCTGTTCGAAATTCCAGATGATAGAGCTTTTATGCTTCAGCATTACACTCTGAGTGATTCTGATAAATCCATAGTCCATCAACATCGAGGGGCATCCAACAAGCTAGGCTTTGCAATTCAACTTTGCTACATGCGTTACCCTGGAGTGATATTGGGTATTAACGACGAACCATTCAAACCCTTACTTTTCATGATGGCTGCTCAACTTAGTATATCAGTGGACTGCTGGAATGATTATGGTCAGCGCGAGCAAACAAGACGAGAACATATTGCCGAATTGAAAAAAGTTTTTGGGTTCAAACTATTCACCTTGAGTGACTATCGGCAATCGGTCAATATGATGGTGGATTTGTCCCTTCAGACAGATAAAGGTCTTATTTTAGCCACAACTCTCGTTGAAAATTTACGACAAAAATCAGTCCTTTTGCCAGCTATAAATGCAATTGATAGTATTTGCGCAGAAGCAATCACATCTGCCAACCGCATAATTTATACTGCTTTGACGAGCTCACTTTCAGAAACTCATCGTCAAAATATAGATGCTTTGCTGAACCGTAAAGAGGGCAGCAAACTGACAATATTGGGGTGGCTTAGACAGTCACCAGCTAAACCAAACTCAAAGTACATGCTTGAGCACATTGAGCGGCTGAAGTGCTTACAAGCCATCGATCTACCTGAAGACATTGGAAAACACGTTCATCAAAATCGCTTACTGAAAATTGCTCGCGAAGGTGGGCAAATGACTCCTGCTGATTTGGCCAGATTTGAATCTCAACGTCGATATGCCACTTTGGTAGCAATCGTTGTGGAGAGTATGGCCACGATCACCGACGAAATTATTGACCTGCATGATCGCATTATTGGAAAGCTATTTGCTATCGCAAAAAATAAACACCAGCAACAATTTCAATCATCAGGTAAAGCGATCAACGACAAAGTGCGTTTGTATGGGCTTATCGGGAAAGCCTTGCTAGATGCCAAGCAAAATGGCAGTGATCCGTTTGCCGCCATCGAAACTGTTATTTCATGGGATGCTTTTGCAGCAAGTATTACTGAGGCAGAAAAACTGGCGCAACCCGAAGACTTTGATTTTTTACCACGAATTGGCGAGAGCTATGCAACTTTACGCCGTTACGCGCCAGAACTTCTTGCCATACTTAAATTGCGTGCTGCCCCAGCAGCAAAAGATATGCTTGCCGCTGTAGAGTTGCTCCGCAGCATGAATGTTGATAATACACGAAAAATCCCCTCTAATGCTCCAATAGCGTTTATCAAAAAACGGTGGGCAAGACTAGTCTTTACCGATGATGGTATTGATCGCCGCTATTACGAAATATGTGTGTTATCTGAACTTAAAAACTCGCTACGGGCTGGGGATCTCTGGGTACAAGGCTCTCGCCAATTCAAAGACTTCGATGAGTATTTAGTGACTGCTGATAAATTTAATCAGCTAAAACAGTCCAATGAGTTACCTCTAACCATTACTACTGATTGTGATCTATATTTGCAAAGTCGCCTTTCACTATTGGAGCAGAAATTAGCAATCATTAATCGCATGGCAGCGACCAACGATTTGCCTGATGCGATGATCAATCAATCTGGTCTAAAAATAACACCTCTCGATGCCGTGGCTCCTGATACAGCCCAAACTTTAATTGACCAAACAGCAATGCTGTTACCACATATCAAGATCACCGAATTATTAATGGAGGTCGATGAATGGACAGGCTTTACTCGACACTTCACTCATTTGAAAACGGATGACACTGCGAAGGATAAAGCGTTATTGCTCACGACCATACTGGCTGATGCAATTAATTTAGGGCTGACGAAAATGGCCGAATCATGTCCTGGTACAACTTATGCCAAACTCTCATGGCTACAGGCTTGGCATATCCGTGATGAAACTTATTCAACGGCATTGGCCGAATTGGTGAATGCTCAATTGAAACAACCTTTCGCTGAAAACTGGGGAGATGGCACTACCTCCTCATCAGATGGCCAACGCTTCCGCGCAGGTGGCAGAGCTGAAAGTACAGGACATATCAATCCAAAATATGGCGCAGAGCCTGGAAGGTTATTTTATACACACATTTCTGATCAATACGCACCATTTAGCAGTAAGCTGATCAATGTGGGCGTTCGTGATTCAACCTATGTTCTTGATGGGCTGCTGTATCACGAGTCTGATTTACGCATCGAGGAACACTACACCGATACGGCTGGATTCACCGACCATGTTTTTGCACTCATGCACATGCTAGGGTTTCGATTTGCACCACGAATTCGTGATCTGGGCGATACGAAACTCTATATTCCAAAGTCAGACATAGACTATGCCGCACTTAAACCCATGATTGGCGGCACACTGAATATCAAACAGATTCGTACTCATTGGGACGATATTTTGCGTCTGGCCGCATCAATCAAGCAAGGGACTGTCACAGCGTCGCTAATGCTACGTAAACTCGGTAGTTATCCACGACAGAATGGTTTGGCATTGGCATTACGAGAGCTGGGGCGTATTGAGCGCACACTGTTTATCTTGGATTGGTTGCAAAGCGTAGAACTACGCCGTCGGGTTCAAGCTGGATTAAATAAAGGTGAAGCCCGTAATGCATTAGCGCGCGCCGTTTTCTTTTATCGATTGGGTGAGATTCGAGATCGAAGCTTTGAGCAACAGCGTTATCGAGCCAGTGGCTTGAATCTAGTGACCGCCGCCATTGTATTGTGGAACACGGTTTATTTAGAGAGAGCGACTAACGCCCTACGAGGGCATGGTCGCACAGTCGATGATACCTTGCTGCAATATCTGTCACCGCTGGGGTGGGAGCACATCAATTTAACTGGGGATTATCTATGGCGAAGCAAAGCCAAGATAGGTGGTGGAAAATTTAGGCCATTGCGCGCAATTGAAAAACCTTAGCGTGCTATATTTTCCGTTTCCTGAGACGACCCCTACAAGGGCCGTAAGCCGTCACTGACTCCTGAACAAGTGGCTCTGCTGCATCAACGTCTTGAATCTGGCGACTACAAAACCAAGCGAGCATTGGCGAAGGAGTTTGGGATTTCTGCGCCAACGCTGTATCGGTATCAGTAGTAGTTCCAGCTATTTGATATTATTTGTCTATCTATTGAAAATTTTTCTGAGTAAAACAGGGTCGGCATCCTGAACTGAGCTTGCTCCAATTTTATTTGCTGCTAACCGTAAACAGGAATCGACCGATACAAACCAACTTGCCATCAAGTAGTAACTGAACCGATACTGTCGTAATGCGCCGACCCGCACGAACAATACTGGGGACTGCCTGTAACGTACCTATAAATGCTGGCCGCAGGTAATCAAAGGTCATCGTGGAGCATAAGGGCAGCTCATTATCACCACGCTGACGGGCAAGATAGGCGGCGGCGGCCACTTCACCAAAACTCGCGAGAATGCCGCCATGAAACGTGCCAATCATCGGGTTGCCGATATGCGAATCACGAAAGTCCATAAAGTACTGTATTTCTCCATGTTGCATTTCCTCACGAAAACCTAGAAAATCGACAAAAGGCTCGTCACACAATTTTAGTGGGGGTGTTTCCGCGCTCATCTGATTTACTATACTCATATCACTCGCCTCGCGCTTCATTGCTGTCAAAAGAGGGTCCCATCGTGCCGATTGCGAAAGAACCAGTGACAGTAGCCAGTAGCTCACCACTGTCTTCTGCAACCGCTCGGCCCGTGATAAAGGCCACCGTATCGGTTCTACCAATGCAATCCACTATCGCCTTTAAACCTACCGCAGAGGGAATACGTCGCAAAAAATCGACACGCAAATCAATAGTGGCAATCGGCTCTAACGACCGCAATGACGAAAAAATAGATAAGCCGCAAGTCGTATCCAGCAGCGTCACCAAAGCCCCTCGATGCAGTGAGCCTTTACGGTCAGAGAGTTGCTCAGAGAAGGGCATCGTCATCTCGGCATGACCATCGCTCACTGCACCAACACTAATATTGAACATATTGAATAAAGGGTGATTAGTACCAAAAAACGCCTTAGCCATGGTCAGGTGTGCCGTGTTATTACTGTCCATTTTTGAACTCCCGCCATTGCTGGCTGATTTTATTGCGAAAAAATTAGCGGCACGTCTCAAAGTGCAAGGGCGGCATCTGTATAATTACGTTCGGCCTGCATCACCGCCACAATGGCCTCTTCAATGGCGGCATATGGAAAGTTTGTGCTTTCCGAGGCAGACTTCAAACACATGGCTAATGCCGTCCATGCTTTTTCGCAAGCCCTCATTAACAGGGGCAGTCGATATTGCTGTACACTTGCGTCATAGTGAACCGCTTCATCAAGGAATTCAGCGTACATTTTGCGGAAGCCGCCGCCACCTGTGCCACGCTTTTCAATAATTTGGTAGGCAAATCGGGTCGTCCAGTGCCAATCGCCTGTGGCTCCCCAACGACTCAGT
Source organism: Acinetobacter sp. 22512 (assembly GCF_052044755.1). Classification (NCBI taxonomy): domain Bacteria; kingdom Pseudomonadati; phylum Pseudomonadota; class Gammaproteobacteria; order Moraxellales; family Moraxellaceae; genus Acinetobacter; species Acinetobacter sp. 22512. The sequence goes on from NZ_JBQENP010000035.1 coordinate 4,917, forward strand.
TCGGCCAGCCATGTTTCCAGTGCCGATATGCCACTCACAGCTAATGACTTGGCGTTGTCATGGATGACACCGGTAATCATCTCGGGGGTAATTTCGCCTTGAAACGCGGTGGGCGTGAACATATTGCCATAGTGAATAAATGGGGGCTGTGTAGAAAAACGTGCGCGGGTCAGTGCCTCTCGCGTCACCGACAAAACACTCGGACGCTCGGTATCGGTGACAAATACCGCACCTGTCTCTGGATTTCTCGACCAAGCGGCTATGGCGTGACCGGGAAAGTGCGTGCTGCTGTTGAAGTAAGGTAAATAAAAAATATCCGTCAGCAACAGGGTGGGGTGACCCGCATCCAAACATTTCTCCAGCGCGGTGGCTGCCGATTCGGGTGACTCGAAGGTTTGCCACTCAAAGGGTATACCGATACTTTCAAATACGCGCGCTTCAAACCCCAAAGACCGCACATGCACTAAAAATGGCACAGGGGCGTCAGCCATTTCCAAATAGGTCACGCCAAGCCCTGAGCCTAATCCAAAGCACATGGCCTCGGAAATATTCAGCCCATTAAACTCGAGCAAATCACGAATTGCGGAGCTGCCACAATGCCTCCCGATGGCGTGCGTGATACGGGATGGAGTCTTATAGTTGGTCACAGGTTTTTTGCCTCTTCGTGAAAATCTGGATTAAGGATGCCTCTTGTCATCATCTGCCATATCGCATCCGCGATCTGTTCAAGATTGTACTTACCATTTTCTTTATACCAAGTGGCAGCCCAGTTTATTGCTCCTAGCCCAATCAGTCTTAACAGATCTGCATCCACATCGTTTCGGATACAACCATAAGACTGCAGATCATCAAGAATTGTCTGCCAATATCGCTCGTATCTGTCTCTCTCAGCAATAATCTGCTCACGTGCGACTCCATGTACCGAGCGCCACTCAAACAACAACACATAAACCATATCGTCACCCGACATAAGGATATCGACATGTGTCTGCAGTGCCGATTGCATTTTTTTGAGTGGATCTTGAATCGCGGAAGTCGCCTCAACAATCCTGTAAATAGTTCTCTCAATAGCAAGCCGCATCATATCAACCAAAATATCGTCTTTACTACGATAGCGGTAATGCAGACTGCCTGGAAGAATACCACAAGCACTGGCAATTTCTCGCACACTGGTACGCTCAAAACCCTTTTCTCGAAACAGCTTGGCAGAAGCGGCTAATACTCTCTCGCGGTCAGCAACTTCGACTCGCGTAGATTCACTACTCAACATAGTTTGACTCATAACATTATATCAATAAGACAGGTTACTCGACTTGGTCAAGTCGAGTCGAGTCTTTCACGGTCTCTCCTGATCTATACAGCTTTTGCAATGGGGACATTAAAAACAATTCGTGACGCTTCCATAGGGTCTTGATGCTTATCATATTCAGCCAGCCAAGAATTAACCTTTTCTGGGATTTCGGTGTCGCTAGGATGGAAACCTGGCTTAAACCAGTCCAGATAGCGTGGAATAAGTCTGGTAATCAGGCCACGTGGTCCATAGAGGCGATAAAATCCCTTAGCAAGCACCAATGGCTGACCTTGTAGTTTGTCAATTTTCAACATATGCCAAAGAACTGAGCCAACCACCGCATGTACCAGTAGCGTTCCGATAATCAAAGCAGATGCGCGGGTGAAATACCCCCCACCTGCCGCTGTTTCGTAAACATCAAAGGCTACTGTTTTGTGTTCGACTTCTTCTACCCCATGCCACATGAACATGGCACGCATTGCGGGATGAGCATTCTTGAACATCTCACCCTCACCCTCCATAGCACCCTCGCCTAGTACAGCAGTAATATGTTCAAAGGCAGCTGTCATGGCCAACAGATACTTGGCGGGCAGGTGTTTTTGGGAGAGCCGAATAAATAATTTGAATCTTGCGATGACCTTTTCGACATGAATGCCTTGCGACTGCATCACCGCATTATACTGGTCATGCACAATGCCATGTTGCGCTTCTTGGCGAAAAAAGTTTTTGATATCTTCTCTCAGTTTAGGATCTGTGACCAGATCCTGATAGTTACGCACCGACTGAATAAAAAAACGCTCTCCATCGGGGAAGTGAATAGAAAGTGCATCAAAGAAGCGTGTTAACACCGGGTCACCGTCGTTCCAAAAAACTGGAACATCACTTAAATCAAACCGCGGCTTACGTGGCTGGATATTGATCATATGAGTCATGGCGAGAGTTTCCTTGTAAAGGCATCGAATGTCTGTAAACCTGCTATCACATTTGACCTTGAGCAATATTTTTCACCTTGGTCAGGCACAGCAAATATCACACAAGAATTCAACGGGTATTGGTCAAATGACCAAATGCATATTTTGAATATATATTGGTCGATTGACCAAATGTCAAGCCTGTCCTCAAAATTTGATAGAATGAGTTAACAACGCAGCAGGTGAGCCAGATCATCTTTGACATCGAATATAGCTACCAGACCTTTTGGCAGAGGTGTTTTTTTAATGTTAGTTTTTTTACATTAGAGTGTGTTGACGTTTGAAAATATTGATTGCAAATTGGAGGCAGACTCAGAGAATTAAAGCTCTCCCCATCCGAGTCCACCATGCCACGCTTTATGCTGAACGACCAACATTGAGCAAAGATTTCTCCTATGCTCAAGCAACAGGACATTGATCACAAACCAAATTTACGGCTCACCGTAGAAGCCATGCTCTACAGAATGTGGGTGAAATGTCCATGGCTAGACCTACCTCCTGACTGAGTTTGGTCAGCAGCCTAATCTCTACAAAAGATACAACGACTGGTCAGCAAAAGGTTTTTTCCAAAGCATACTCAGGGTTTTATCTACTGACTCTGATATAGAGTAGGGGTTATGGATAGCAATTACGTCAAGGCACATCAACATAATGCACGTGCTGCAACTCACGATCAGGAGGCGATTGGCTTAAGTCGAGGTAGCAAGACAAGTAAGATCCATCTTGCCGTAGATGGGTATGGATTACCCATCGTGTTTGCGATCACGGGTGGTGAATTACACAAAGCCAAAGCTGCACCTGACTTGCTCTCACAGGTATCTATCGATGCCATTCTGATTAACATCTGAATCAGCGTAATGCAAATCTAGCCTGATGTAGTTTTAAGCTACCCCATCAACGCCTGTACCGCAATCGACTCATCCGCCAACCGCAGTGGATCGACCGCCGTACCAGCCGTGATCAGCTTTTTGCTTAGCATAAACTCCTGCGGACGATTCACACAATCCGCCGCAATCAGGCGACCCGCCTGCAAATAAAACGCTGCAAAGCTACGCCTTTGCTGCACATCACCCCGAATCACGATCTGATCATACCCCTGACTGAGTCCCGCAATCTGCAACTTTAGATCATACTGATCTGACCAAAACCAAGGCAAACTCTTCGAGGTCCGCTGTAAGCCACACAAGGTCGCCGAGGCAATTTTGGCCTGTTCATTGGCGTTTGGTACCGACTCCAAGCGCATCCGCCGCTGATAAATCGGATTAAACGCATTGGCACAATCCCCGATGGCCACAATCTCTGGCGCACTGGTACGGCAATACTCATCAATCACAATACCATTGTCCACCTGCAAGCCCGCGTCCAGCGCCAACTCGATATTCGGTACAACCCCGACCCCGATGATCACCAGATCTGCATCGAACATCGAACCATCGGCACACAGCACCGCTTGCGCCCGCCCCTCACCCGTGATCGCCGTGACCGACACACCGGTATGAATCGTCACACCCTGTTCGCGATGAATCCGCGTATAAAAGTCCGACACTTCCGGTGCAGTTACCCGCTGCAAAATCCGCTCGGCGGCTTCCAAGACCACCACCTGCATGCCCTGCTCGGTCAATGCGGCGGCTGTTTCAAGACCGATATAGCCACCACCGATCACCACTGCTTTGCCGTTGGGTTGTACAAATGGCTGGATAGCCTGTACATCGCTGATATTTCTAAGATAATGCACACCTGCCAAATCAGACCCAGCCAGCGACACCGTCCTGACTCGTGCACCGGTACACAGCGCCAACTGGTCATACGCAAGCGTACTGCCATCTTGTAGTGTCACGCTGCGCGCTGCCCGATCAATCGCAACCACCCGCCCGTGCCGAAATTCGATCTGATTTTTTTGATAAAAAGCGGCTGGCCGAATCAATAACTCATCGACCAGTTGTGCACCGCATAAAAAGGTCTTGGACAACGGCGGTCGATGATACGGCAAATACGGCTCATCGCCGATCACCACAATCTCGCCCTGCCAGCCATCTGGCCGCAGACTTGCCGCCAACTGCGCCGCAGCATGACTTGCGCCAATGATGACGATTGTTTGCATATGAATTCACTCAGTTCATGGTTGATGCACAGCATCAATTGTTGCCGACGACAGTTGCAAAATGCCTCTGTCGCCTATTTTGATACCTACGCTTTGGCAGTCAGTTTGACCATCATCTTGGCATAGCCGCGCACAAAGTTAGACTGCACCAACTCTGGCTCACCCAATACCTCAATATTGTCGAAGCGAAGCAATAACTCCTCCCACAGAATCCGCAACTGCATCTCGGCCAAGCGATTGCCCATACAGCGATGCACACCAAAGCCAAATGACAAATGATTGCGTGCACCTTTACGATCAATCAAAAACGCATCTGGCTGTTCAATCACCCGCTCGTCACGATTGCCCGAGGCATACCACATTAAGATCTTGTCGCCCTTACGGATGGTTTGGCCGTGCATCTCGATGTCTTGCTTGGCGATGCGACGCATATACGCCAGTGGGGTCTGCCAGCGAATGATCTCGGACACCATATTTGGAATCAGGCTCGGTTGGTTTTTCAGTTTGACAAACTGCTCAGGAAACAGGTTCAGCGCATATACCCCGCCGGTCATGGAGTTCCGCGTGGTGTCATTCCCACCGACAATCAGCAAGGCCAAATTGCCCAAAAACTCCATCGGACGGTGAATCAAATCCTTGGTATCGTCATTGCTCAGCATTAAGCTAATCAAATCAAATCCCATCGGCTCACCTGCCGCTTGCTGAGCCGCCTTGGCATGCCACAGCGCGGCAAACTGCTTGGCCATATCAGCGGCGGCATTAAAAAGCACATCGTTGTCGCTAATCTCACCGCCCGTGGCTTCTGCGCTGCCCGCCAACGTATCAGACCAGTACACCAGCTTGTGCCGCTGTTCATACGGAAAATCTAACAAGGTCGCCAGCATGCGTGCGGTGATTTCTTTGGACACCCGCTCCACCCAATCAAACGGCGTATCGAGCGGCAAATCATCCAAAATCTCTTGTACCCGACTGCGGATCAGCCCTTCCATTTCTTTTAAATTTTTCGGTGCGACCACACCTTGTACCGCTTGACGCTGCACATCGTGCTTAGGCGGATCCATTGCAATAAACATTTCCACATCCAGTCCGGCGGGCGGCTTGCCAATCACAATCACCGGTTCCGCCGAAAACAGCTCGTGGGATTTGTCCACGAACACAATATCGTCATAACGGGTAATCGACCAAAATGCACCGAATGGACTGCTTTTTTGGTAATGAACAGGACGCTCGTCGCGTAGCCGCTTAAAGTATGACTGCCATTGATGCTGTCGATATAAAAACGGATTGCTCATATCGATGTCTTCGAGCTTGAGCGTGGCAACATCGGGGATTGGCTTTTCTACAAAATCAGGGAACGGTTGCGCCTGTGTCACCCGTTGCTTGACCTTTTGGAACACCTGCATGCCTTTCACTTGTAAATGCATGGGTATCGGCAGCAGGGCTGAAATTTGGTTTAGTGTGGCTTGCATGTTTTTCATGATTCATTCCTCAATGATGATGCTTAACAGCTGTTGAAATCTGCCGTCACTACATTTGAAACTCAGGCAAATGCACCACCATGCCATCCATTGCATCGGACAATTGAATCTGGCACGCCAAACGAGACGACGCCGTACCTTCTGGTACCATCTCTAGCATGCGCGCCTCTTCGTCATTGGGCTGTCCTGTCGCCGCCAGCCAAGCACCGTCAACGATCACATGACAGGTTCCACAAGCACATTCGCCACCGCAATCTCCATCAATGCCGGATACGCCGTGATCGATAGCCAGTTGCATCAGCGACTTGCCCGCTTCGATGTCAAGTACGGTGGCGGTACCGTCATACTCGATCAATGTAATTTGACCCATTATTACTACTCCTGTGTGGTATACGGTTGCTGGTGACGCCGATGAAAATAGCCATCCCTCTTTACTCATAATAGACATGTATCCATACTGCTTACAGGTCTCTTGTTGACAATATAGGGTCATTAAAAGACGATTATGGCGCTGTAGCCCCATCGTCGATTGCATTTTTCTAGTCGATGTTCTTTCATACTGGTCTGTTATTGAGGTGTTTGAGCCATGTTGCATCCAAGTCTGCTGACTGGTCTCGCCAGTACAAGTGAATCTGCTAATATCCCCTGTAGCTATACCCGTCTGATTGGCCGAGAGCTGGACTTGCAGGCGCGTGACCTACCTAAACTATTAAAATTCACCACGCTGACCGCTGAACAACTGATGCGTGACGACACGATGATCACGGCCAGCCAACAGATTCAAATCTTACAAAATAGCTTGGAGTTGTCCGCATCCGATCAGTTTGGCTTGCGTTTAGGGCAGCGGCTCACGCCGTCAACACATGGCTCGATGGGCTTTTTAATCAATAGCAGCCCGAACTTATTGGCCGTGTTACAAGCGTTTCAAACTTTTTTGCCGACCCGTATGAGTTTGATTAGGCTCGAAACACACACCAATGCTGAGTGGACGACCTGCTTGATTTTCTTTGAGCAGACCTTGAGTCATGCAGTACATCGGCTACTGTCCGAAACTGTTGCGGTGATTTTTTCGGAATGTGCCGAATTTATTGTTGGACGACCGCTGACCGAGGCGGTGATTCAGTTTAGCCATCCCGCCCCCGATCATCATGCCTGTTACGCGGATTATCTTGCCGGTACCTATCAGTTTGATCAGCCACAACTGTCGATCCGAGTGCCGACCGAGTTGTGCTTGATTGCCAATGCATCCGCGCAGCACGATAGCTATCTGCTGGCGATGCAACAATGCGAAATGATCCTCAACCGGCTCAAGACCCAACAACACAGCACCACCTACCAAGTGCAAAAAGCCATGCTGTCCTATCCGCTCGGGCAACTGAGTGAAGAGGATCTGGCTGCAGCCTTGTTTATGAATAAGCGTACGCTGGCCAGACGTCTGGTCAAAGAGAACACGAGTTACCGGCTGATTCGAGATCGGATTTTATCTGAGAAAGCCAGTAGTTATTTACATGACCCTCAAATATCGGTCGAGGCAATTGCCAGCTTACTGAATTACCACGACTCTGCTAATTTTCGGCGCGCGTTTAAACGCTGGTTTGGTGTATCACCAAGTGCTTATCGGCGAAAAATCACCCATCGGCAAGAAGAAAATGACCTGAGAGAATGAGGTTGTTCGTATGATTGTTAATACGTTGAAACATCAATACGCCCTAGAAAAATACCTTAAAACGCTATGTCAGAGATGGCAATCATATGGCAGCCCTCCACTTCCAATCCGATAACCTCAACTCAACCCAACGCTTGCAACCCGCTGTGAACTCTGTAGAGGTTTTAATTCCCATTGCAGCCCATCCACCGTCAATGTCTTCAGTTAGGGGTCGTCTCAGGAAACGGAAAATATAGCACGCTAAGGATTTTCACTCCGACT
>NZ_JBQENP010000036.1:0-8976 GCF_052044755.1 Acinetobacter sp. 22512
ATGAGTGTCTATAGTTTACCAAGTTAAAACCTCCTGTTTTCTCAGCACACATCACATCAAGAACTGAAGCAAGGTCCGATATCTTTGAATATATTGAGATGTTCTACAATTCAAAACGCAGACATGGTTCCAATGGTCAGCGTTCTCCATTAGATTATGAAAAGGCCCATCAAAAGATGGTTATGTGTGTCTAGAATTTTGGTGGCTATTCAATAGTAAGCTTAGAAACAATGAAATTGTTAATCTTTATCAATGTTATATATTTAATTTTAGGGAGAAATATTTATGATTAAACTTAAAAATATTGAGATATTAAAATATAAGTCATTTACAACTCCTCAATCAATAAACATTGAGGAAGATATAACTGTTTTAGTAGGAATGAATGAATCGGGAAAAACTTCTGTTTTAGAATGTTTAGCTAAAACTAATTATTTTGAAGATGATGAAAAGTTTAAATTTAACGAAACGTTAGACTATCCTCGAAAAGAACTAAAAAGTATCAGTAAGTCGGATAGCAAACCTAAAGCAATTATTTGCACTTATCATATTTCAGATGAACTAATTGGCTTAATCGAAAATAGGTTAGGTAAAGGAACTTGGCAAGGAAGTAATGAAATCACCCTAACAAGTTCTTATGGTGATTCATCTACATTAATAAGTGGTGTATCGATAAATTTTGAATTATTTTTAAAACACTTAAATTTATCTGATATTGGTGATGATGTAAAAACTGAGTTGAAGTTGGCTCTAACAGAAGAGAAATTTGATCAAATATTAAAGAAGTTCCCAGATGAAACCGAAAGGTTAGAGCCTTTAAGAAAATATTTCTTCAAAAGTTCTACATGGATGACTTTTATTGAAAGATATGCATATAGTGTTTTAATAAAAAGACATTTACCAAAATTTATTTACTATGATGAATATTATCAACTCCCATCAAGGATTATTCTAGAAAGTTTTTTAGATGATGATGTTGATCTATCGGATGATCTAAAAACAGCAAAGGCACTCTTAGATTTATCCGAAATTAATGTGAATGAACTTATTAATGCAGACGATTTCGAAGACTTTATTGCTGAATTAGAAGCAACTGAGGCTTTGATTTCTGACACACTATTTCAATATTGGTCTGCAAATCAGAACTTAAATATTGAATTTAAAATTGATAAAAAAACAGCTACTGTGAAAAGGCAAGTAAATACAAGTTATGGCAGTGCTACAACGGTCGATACAAATATTGTTGAACATGTCTTAGATATTCGAGTAAAAAACTCGAAAACGAGAGTTTCTTTACCTCTTCAGAATAGAAGTAAAGGATTTAATTGGTTTTTTTCATTCTTAGTTTGGTTTAACAAAATTCAGGCTGATTCAAATTCAAAATATATTCTACTCTTAGATGAGCCAGGCCTTAACTTGCATGCAACTGCTCAAGCAGATTTACTACGTTTTTTAGAAAGTTTGGTTGATAAGTATCAAGTTATTTATACAACTCACTCACCTTTCATGGTAGAAACAACGAAATTAAATCGGGTCAGAACGGTATTTAGTGACTCCGATAGCTCTATCGTTAGTGATAGTATTCAACAAAAAGACCCTAATACACTTTTCCCTTTACAAGCTGCTTTAGGGTATGATGTTGCACAGAATTTATTTATTTCTAAAAAAAATCTATTGGTAGAAGGTGTCTCAGACTTACTATACTTGACCACAATTTCAGAATATTTGAATGCGAATAAACGAACTGGCTTAAATGAAGATATTACAATTGTGCCTACAGGCGGTTTAGATAAAGTTGCTAGTTTTATTTCATTACTTCGAGGTTCAAAACTATCAATTTTCTGCCTATTAGATTCGTTTACTGACCAAAAGTCTCAGGCAAGATTTGATAGTCTAACTATTCAAAAAATTATATCTGATAAAAATATAAAATTTTTCCATGATTTTTTGGATAATAGAAAAAAAGCTGATATTGAAGATATATTTACTATTGATGAATATCTGCAACTTTTTAATATTTCTCTCTCATCTACCCATGCTGAAATTAAGGTGGAAGAATTAAGTACTGAAATTGAAGATATATTATCAAAAATTAATAAAGTTATTAAAAAGAATAGATTTAATCATTATTTACCTGCAAAAGAATTTGCTAGTAATAAGGATTTTGTTAATAGCCTTTCAGAAGCTACTTTATCAAGATTTGAAACTATCTTTAAAGAGGTCAATAAGAATCTTAAATAGTTTTTGGTTTAATAGACTTGCCTATTAGGGTGAGTCTATTACTTTACCCAGTACGTTATTTAATATAATTTTATAGACATCCAAGTGTTCTTTTTAATTTTCAATAAAATTAGTCAACTCTATGATGTCAGTGCTACTTAACTTACGAATATGTTTTCCACTTCTTAGTATTTTACGAAAATAAAAGCTCATTGTTCAACGAATATAAATATAAGATGACTTTTAAATCAGCTTGTCTCTAATCTCGAATCCGTTAATATCCTCAAAAAGCTATTTTTCTTGTCCATTTACTTCTTCAAATACACCTTTTGGGTTCAAAAGCATGTGTTTGATCGGTTGACCAGTGAGCTGATTAATATCCAAAAGATCATAAACCATTTGTTGTCCTAGCTGTTCACGCCGGACAGCTTCAATAATTTCCTGCATTTTTTGAAATTCTTCAAAACTCAGAACAACAGCTTCGGGCGCATTCTTCGTATAAACAAAAACAGGTTTATGACTATCTTTGACACATTGAACAATTTTGCTCCAAGATTTGCGAACATCAGTCGCAGAAACAATCGCACCGTTTATAAAAGTTAATCGATTCATATCTAAGACCTTATACGGGATAGCAAAAATTAAATCATTTCAGAATCTTGTTCCGAATGTAAGAAAACGACCGTTATTTATTATGGGACGATTTTATATTTCTAAAATTAGTAGATGATATTTGTATGTAACTATATAATCTAAAAAAATAAATTTTAAATCGTGCAAATTAAAAATAGGGAAATCTATGCTTACTGGAGTCTATGAACCGTACCGGGTTTGTCGGAGACTTTTTATTTAAGTTAGGCCACCTGACCTAACGGGTTAATCTTATCATAGTACATTGCTTCGAACTCAAAAGGCGATACATAACCCAGTGCACTGTGTACACGCTTTTTATTGAACCAATCTACCCAGTTTAGTGTCGCAAGTTGTACATCTGCTAAACCTTGCCAATCTGCTTTTAAATATTCAATCACCTCTGTTTTGTATAAGCCATTCACCGTTTCAGCCAGAGCATTATCGTATGAATCACCAGTTGTACCGACTGATGCTCGTAAATTTGCAGCTTCTAAACGATTGGTATAGCGAATAGAAAGATATTGAACACCTCTATCGGAATGATGAATCACATTCTTTGGCATGCCTCGATCATGCAATGCTTGCTCAAGTGCATCGAGCACCATATCTGTATTCATCCGTGTAGATACTTTCCATCCAACAATTGCTCGTGAGAACACATCAATAATAAAGGCGGTATAGAGAAATTTGATGTTTCTCAACCATCATGAAAGTATCATTGCTTATCCATCGTACTCTAGTTGGTAAGTCTACCGTACAGGGAAACTGATCTCCAATTAAACCAGCATTTTTTGAAAGAGATAGGCCAGCACAATTTCCGCCTTTCATATAAAGAGTTTTTCTTGTTAAAACAGTTTTGTAATCAGTTGCATTTCAACCCCTGTAAAAACTAATACACTCAATAAAATAAATCTTTTCATTTTTAACAAATCATCAATAACGCTATCTAAAAATTTAATCTAAATCATTAAACGTTGAGTATCTAACTAATTTATCTGCAAATATTTCTTTAGCTAAAACTCTCAATTGTGTATATAAATTTTCAATTCTATCTTCTTGATTTTTTATCTCAGAGAGATCTAAAAATAGATCTCTATTTTCTTCAGAGAGCCACATAAACTCATCTAATATGCTTTTAAAATTATCTATTTTTTTTTGCATATTAGTGTCTAAAGATTGAGATATAAAGAAAAGTTTGTATTTGATTTTTTCAGAAGATTCAACAAACTCACTAATACTTGTACTGGTGATCATATCGGAAATTTTTGCTCTAAATTCTTCTGATTTTCCTTTTTCGCTTTCATATTCTTTTAATTTATAGAATTGGCCAATAGTACATCCCAATGAATTTTTCAGAAAAAATAAGGATGATGCTAAATCATTTAGCATCGGGAATACTTCAGTTGAGTGTTGGCTAAGAATTTCGGCTTTCTTAATATCTCTCCAATCTTGAAATAGGATAACAGCAATGTAAGCAGTAAGTATTGTTGCTGCCGTGCCTGAGATATCTTTAATAAAACTAAGAATATCATCAATAAAAGGTAGAGATACTGCCGAGATTACGATGACTAAGATTGTTAGTATACAAACTGCTCGCCAAAACTTATTCTCAATACCTTCTTTATTTTTTAGAAACATATAGCACTCAAATTTTTAGTTTCTCTAAAATTAACATAATGGTGCTTATACGGAACGTGTTTTTAATATTACTTTAAGATTAGTATCTTATCGTTATTCATACCCTCTGGAACGTTCTCGTTCAACCGACTTGGAAACAAGTCGGTTTCTTTTTAAGCAAAACTGTAACTTTTAGCCAACAAAATTGATCAAAAAACATTCTATTTTGCATTTTTTCCTGATTTATCAATGTTCACATTTCAGAAATAACCCCCAATTTCTGCGGACAACTCTTGGGATAAAATAGGCCAACTTTGTAAGCTAAAACTTACACAGATTTAAGGATTTTGCGGATTGGTAATTCAAGTCATTAGCCGTATGATGAATATATAACGAAACTGGATGTTTCCAGACAACAAGAATAAGAAAATTGCGCAAGGAATGGGCAGCATGAGATCAGTAAGACGAGCAACCCGATATGAAAAAGCCCGACAGGATGTAGGGCTTTTTTATTGCCATTTGAAAACTGGCTGAGTTCGCTATAAAACATAGACTATAATCTATATTGTGGTTGTTGTATGTGGACAGTCATCACGACAGATCTGTTTAATGAATGGCTTGAACAGCAAGACGAATCAACACAAGAGAAAGTCTTAACCGCTTTAGTTGTTTTACAGCAGCAGGGACCAAGTTTAGGTCGCCCTTTAGTTGATACCGTATATGACTCTAAATTTACCAATATGAAAGAGCTACGCGTTCAGCATCGAGGAAAACCCCTGAGAGCCTTTTTCGCATTTGATCCATTTCGACAGGCAATTGTGCTGTGCATCGGTGATAAAGGCGGTAAAAAGCGTTTCTATAAAGAGATGCTGAACATTGCAGAGCAGCAATACGAACTTCATCTCTCAACCCTTGGAGATCAATCTAATGGCTAAAACCTTACAGGAATTATTGGCTAGTCGCTCTCCAGAGAGCCAAACTCGTATTCAACAAATGGCTGACGAGCTACTTTTAGAAACTCAGCTTCACTTTATTCGAGAAGAATTAGAGATTTCCCAAAAGGAACTGGCTGCAACTCTTGGAATCAAACAACCTTCATTGTCAGCAATCGAAAACCGTGGCAATGATCTTAAGATTTCAACCATGAAAAAGTATGTTGAAGCTATGGGGGGGGAAACTCCGTATTGATGTAGAGCTTCCAACAGGAAAACATATAGGATTCAATGTTTAACAAACAAAATGGGAGCGTTAATCTCTCCCATTTTTTTACTTCGTAGAGGCTCTATTATGTTTAACAAACTAGAATTTATTCTTCTATTTGAAAGGATTCTTAAAATACTCTTTTAATATGGAAATAATTAATAGTGTACTGATTAAAACTAGAAATACTATAAGAATCGAAAACATACAATCCAAAGAATATTAAACATTACTGATACAAAAATAATAATATTTTTTTGTCTATTAAGTAACTGAAATTTAGTTTTCTTTACAAGTTAAGTTTTTTATTAAGTTATAATTAAAAGTAAATTTTTCCCAACTAGTATAAAGTTTAAGATTATAGGTTATTGAATTGTTTCTTATGCAAAAAAAAGTCAAGAATCTTTATTTAAGAAAAGGTGAACACTCATTTGTTCTGCAATCACAGTTCATTTTTAAAGCTAAGCAGCAAAAATGGACTAGTGAAGATATCCAAAAAATTATAGAAAAGACCTTATATCAAGATAAATATAGGGTATATGCAATTTTGAGAGAGTATTCTAGCCAGAATTACGGGTAAATTTGACTTGAAAAGAGAAGGACTAAAGTCTTTTAGAAGGACATATCTTGGATCCTGAATAAGATTTTTAGTATTAAAGGAGTAAAGTTTAGCCTCGATATAAGTTTAATCTATTATTTTACAATAATATTCCATATATCAATACCTAATTTAACTTTAGTTCCTATCGCCAACCCTGTATGGTGCCCGTTCAGAAACACTCTATCCGAGGCTAATATGCATAGTTTTTCTGTAAAAGATTTAGATCAATTAATTGAAACGAATCTCAAAGATGGGAATAAATACAGTAAATTATTGATTGAATATAAATTATTTTCTGATTTGATGTATGATTCTATATTTTATACAGAAGTGTCTAATTCAGCTCTGAGCACTACGAAAAGAAAATATAAGCAACTAAAAATTAAAATCACCACACATCAATATCAGCTTCATTTTGAATAAATCAATAAAACGAAAGTTCTCAGCTCTCTCTTCGTATATGGGAAAGTCACAATTTATGGCCTTTCTCATATCTATTTAACATAAAATTTCTTATGCGAATCTTGAAAGATTAAGCTATTTCGTAATATTTTATCCAATAAGCATTGTCGAAAATATCAGTGTAATAGCTTAACTTCTTACAATGTGAAAAATAGTCACAGCATAAATCTCTAATAATTTCAATTTCCTCTAGGCTATCAGCAGCATTCACTAAAAATATAAACTTGTCCAAGTTAACAAGTAATTTACTACTATTTTTCAAAGGTTTATTATTAGACATTGAATCCTATATGTTTTCCTGTTGGAAGCTCTACATCAATACGAAGTTTTCCGCCCATTGCTTCGACATACTTTTTCATCGTTGAAATTTTAAGATCATGACCACGATTTTCGATTGCTGACAATGAAGGCTGTTTGATTCCAAGGGTTGCAGCCAGTTCTTTTTGAGAAATCTCCAACTCTTCACGAATAAGGTGAAGCTGAGTTTCCAACAATAATTCATCCGCCATTTGTTGAATACGAGCTTGACTCTCTGGAGAGCGATTAGCCAATAATTCTTGTAGGGTCTTAGCCATTAGATTGATCTCCTAAAGTTGAAAGATGAATTTCGTATTGCTAATCGGCAATATCTAACATCTCTTTATAAAAACGCTTTTTACCGCCTTTATCACCGATACACAGCACAATAGCTTGTCGTAAAGGATCAAACGCGAAAAAGGCTCTCAGTGGTTTACCTCGATGCTGAACACGTAGCTCTTTCATATTGGTAAATTTGGAGTCATAGACGGTATCTACTAAAGGACGTCCTAAACTTGGTCCCTGTTGCTGTAGAACGACCAACGCTGCGAGTACTTTCTCTTGTGTAGATTGATCTTGCTGTACAAGCCATTCGTTAAACAGATCCGTTGTAATGACTGTCCACATATTACAACCATAATATAGATTACAATCTATATTTTATGCTTAATTGAATTATTATTCAAATGAAAATAAAAAATCCCGACGTCATGTCGGGATTTTTCGGTGTGGAGCGCATAGGTAGGGCTGACTACCTAATGGTCATGGTGTCTGACTGATTATTCTTGTTTTAAGTCATTGAACATCCTGTTCATATAGATCGATCATAGGGACTTCACTGGTGCTTGGATACAAACAATTTCGTAAAATGCTGTAAGCCAAAGCGTACAAAAAATCATCAAAAATTATCCCAAAGCTTAACCGCAAGAAATGGGGATAAATTCAGAAATGGAAGCCTTAAGGAATCGGAAGGAACTTACGAATTGATCGTTTTTTAACCAATTTTATTGGCAAAATATATCAAAACTGCTCATAAAAAGCCGACTTGTTTCCAAGTCGGCTTTTCGTCATCGTCGAGCAAATTATTTATAGCATAAGTTTTTGATTTTTATATGTTTCAATTTGTTCTGTTATTCCCAAGTAGAAATGTCCTACCTAATAACCAAATAGAAATGTCCTATATGGACATTTCCAAGTCAAGCACAGGATTTAGATTTCGTTGTTCAATCGCTGTTTTCTGTGCTTGTCTACGTGGCATCTTTTGAGAACGATTGCGTTTGTTTTGGTGTTCCAGTTGTTCATGCTGTTGTTGAATATGTGCCAGCACAGAACCCAAACGTTTATTCTCAACGATCTCTCGCTGGTTGAGCTGACTTAATTTATCAAAGATGCTGTAATTGATTTTTCTTCCCTGATATTCAATGGCTACAGTACCATCCGGATATTCCAGGAACTCAAGATACTTGCCGCCCAATCTTTGATTTTCTTCGCTGTTTTCCAAGATATATACGCATTTATCATAAGTAATCGTCAAGCTGTTCGTGACCCTGCGGGGTTCACGCCAGGTAAAAACATCATCTAATTCTTCGGCTGTTTCAGCGATAGGCCGATGTAGATCCTTGGAATTAAAAGCCATCTTGGCGAATTTACGATTAAATTGCTCAATAAAGCACGGCAGCCACTTATTGGCATCTGCAATTGAACTGATGCCTTCTAGACGCATCTCCTTAATCAGACGATCCTGAAGTGTTCTATTCGCTCGTTCTACACGACCTTTGGCTTGAGGGGAGTTAGCGAAAATGATATCGATATTGAGAGTGCTCAGAACACGTCCAAACTGGGTAATCTTGGTGTCTTTCTTGCTACTTTGATTCACCCTAAAAACTGAATGTTTGATATGTGCTGAATTAGCAGGAGACTTTCACTTGGGATATGCTAGGCAGCTA
>NZ_JBQENP010000037.1:0-6093 GCF_052044755.1 Acinetobacter sp. 22512
TTAGCTGCCTAGCATATCCCAAGTGAAAGTCTCCTGCTAATTCAGCACATATCAGGTTTGAATGACGCGGACATTGACCACAGTGATGATCAGGCGACCAAAGCAGGTTGGATACAGGCGAGTCTTGAGAAGATTAAGAGTACGCCTTTTGCGCTAGAGCCTAAGCACCTGACACACTAGATGTACCCGAAAAGGGGCTAGTGAGACTAACGGACACGTTAGCTGGTGGATATGCGATGCAATTGATCTAAATTAATTTCAAAGCACCAGAACCGGCTCAGTTGTGCCCAAAGCGGATGTTCGCAAAAAATAATCTTCTCTTGATACCGCAGATTAAAGTGGATGTTCGATATGGCCTTTTAAAGGTAGAAAACTTAGTATTTAGACGCCTACCTTCTAGAGAAATAACGCAAATGAATAAAATGCTACCATCAACTTAAAATCATGATATGTCACGGCAAACTTCACACTTTCTAACTGTTGGCATAAACAACATACCATCCATCTACTGAAGTAGAAATTTTTTGAAATGTGCCGATGGTGTATTTTCAAGCATATTGCTACGACAAATAACGTAAAGATTTTTGTAGGGGGTGATCCCTTCAATTTTAACGCTTCTTAGTCGACCACTCTCGCACTCATCGACCACAGACGAAGAGATCACCAATGAAATACCCAAGCCTGCCTGTACTGCCCGTTTAACCGCCTCTGTGCTTCCAAGCTGCATAGATACACCAATAGAATCTGCCACGCTTCCGAAAAAATGCTGTAACAGACGCCCTGTGCCGCTACTTGTTTCTCCCCCCAGCAATTTCTCTCCCTTCAGCCAATCTAATGGAATACTCGCCAATTTGGCCCACGGATGCTCCACCGGCACAATCACAGCTAGTTCTTCACTTCGCCAAACGCATGCATCAAATCCCTCTCGTTGATCCCACCATTCCATAATGGCCACATCGACTTCAAAGTTTTCCAGTTTTTTCACAATGGTAAGATTATCGCCAATGACTACATCAAAATTGCAAGTTGCTGTTTTCTTGAACCGCCTCAAGTGCGGTGGCAATACATAGATGCCGATATTCGAGCTCGCGCCTATTACAAGACGATTTGTGTCGAATAATGCGCACGCTCTGGATCCGGTGCGCACTAGGTTTTCCGCATAAGGCAAAAACACTTTGCCTTCCTCTGTGAGCGTACAACCTGCGTTGTTTCGCACAATCAGATTGACACTCAGCGACTCTTCTAGGCGCCTAACATGCTGAGTCACAGCTGACTGTGAGAGCCCTGTGTGCTTGGCTGCTTCACGAAAGCCACCCCGATTCACGACAGCCAGAAAAGTAACTACGCGTTCAAGATTGATCAATTAACGCCTTCCAAAATTGGATTATTGATAGCATCGGATGGCCTTTGGCCGGTCAGTGCCTGTAAGATATTATTGGCTGCTAGTTTCTCGATTTCGAAACGCACGTCGTCGACCGCAGACCCCAAATGTGGGGTGAAAAATGTTTGCGCTGTATTGGTCAGTAACTCCTGCGGAATAGCTGTTGGCCTATCAACACGGATCCACTCTTCCAATTCGAAAACATCTGCCGCATAACCCGCCAATTTTCCAGATTCAAGTGCTTCGGCAACAGCTAATTCATCGACAACTGAACCACGACACGCATTGATCAAGTAGCTTCCTGTGCGCATTGTGCCAATTGTTTCTGCATTCAATAAGTGCAAAGTTTGCGGCGTCATTGGCAGCATAGGTACAACAAAGTCACTGCTACTTAATAATTCATCGAGACTCACCTGTCGTGCATTCCAGGCCTTTTCCTGCTCTTGATTCAAGGCGATGTCATCGCAATAAAGCACCCGCATATCAAAACTCGATAAGCGCTTCGCAATCGCTCGCCCGACCGCACCCATACCGATGATTCCGAGTGTGCGTCCTGTTAAACCCGTTCCGTATAGTTCCGGTCTCCACCCGTTAAATCCGTGAGTTCGGATACGGCGATCCCCCTCGGCCAGATGGCGAGTCAGGCCAAGAAGCAATCCAATTGTCAGCTCCGCCGTTGGGATGGTCAGAAGGTCCGGCACGATGCTGAACCAAATACCACGGCGGGTACAAGCATCGACATCAAAGTTGTCATAGCCTTTGAGTGCTGCACCTACAATCTTCAATTTAGGGCAGGACGCAAGAAAATCATCATCGATACTGTCAGGCATGAATACCATTAGTGCGTCAGCATCCTTTGCTCTCTCCAGCAATTCTGCGCGCGACATAGTATCGCGGGTCATGTTGGGAACGACATCCGCAACAGATTGTAAATAATCGATAATTTCAGGATGAACCCAGTGGGTAAGAACTATTTTTTGTTTCATGTGGACCCTCATGTGTATACCGGATTTTTTATATGGGTTAGCTACTTGAACTTGCGACGCAAGAATGAACTGAATGTATCAACTAGCGTCACCATCCCAAGAATGACCAGCAATATCGCGGATACTTCTTGGTATTGCATAAGACGCAGCGATCCTATCAACTCGAAACCTATACCGCCGGCACCGACCATTCCCATCACCGTTGAGGCGCGAAAATTGTATTCCCACCGATAAATCGCGGTGTCGGCCATTTGCGGTAATACTTGCGGAAAAATGCCATGAAATATCACTTGTAGCGGGCTGCAACCTGCGGCCTGCGCAGCTTCAACTGGTGCTTGATCTGTATGCTCAATCGCTTCCGCAAAAAACTTAGCGATCATGCCGATTGAGTGCAGGCCTAATGCCAACACACCCGGCAGTGCACCAAAGCCGACAGCTGCCACGAAAACTATACCCATAATAAGCTCAGGAACAGATCTCAACACATTTAACAGAGCACGCGCAGCCTGATAGACCGCTGGATGTGGACTGGTATTGCGTGCAGCCAAAATACCCAAGGGCACGGACAAAAGCACAGCGATGGCGGTTCCAGCAATACTCATGGCTAAGGTATCGAGCACTGGCTTGACCCATGCTCTCCACTCACTAAAGTTGGGAGGGAACATCTCACCAATGAGACTAACAAGACTTGGCACGCCTTCGCCTAAACGCTCACCATCAAATAGACCAACGTAATACCAACATCCGACGACAATAGCTAAAATCAATATCACATACCTAACTACTCGATTCCAGCTTTGGCGCTGCTCTGACAATATGGCTTCGAAGTTCGTATTCATTGTAGAGACCTCAAAAAATTAGAACTTGGAAAAATCTAGCTTTAGCAAACTACCTAAATCACGCACGACATCGTAATCCTTATCTGTTACAGGCCCGAATCCTTCAGCCTTGAATGGTTTCAACACGTTCGGATCTTTCAAATCGAGGAAGGCAGCACGAATTTTTTCTTTAAGCTCTGGTTTTAAGTTAGAGCGCATAGCCCATGGGTACTGAGGAAACGGTTTTGACTCCGCTAAGACCTTCACTTTGTTTAGATCGATCAAGCCGCTCAGAACGAGCGATTTGAAAATGGGCTTGCTCAGACCACCGGCCTGCGCGTGTCCATTCTGAACTGCCATCGCCACTGCATCGTGAGCGCCTACGAAATGCTCCTTGTAATCCGTTCCGGCAAATAATCCTTTATCAGCAAGCATTGATTTGGGGATCAGGTGGCTGGATGTAGAGGCCTTGTCACCCCAGGCAACGGCTTTTTTCTTGATATCTGTGATGTTGTTGATGCCCGCCGCCTTATTCACAATTAGCACTGACTGATAAGTTGTTGTGCCTTTTTGTTGCATTGCTGCAAATGGTTCAATCTTACTTTTCTGTTTGGCCAATACATAAGACAAGGGCCCAAAATATGCAAGATCAATACGACCGAACCGCATTGCTTCAATCATTGATGAATAGTCAGTGGTAACAATAAGCTCAATCTTTTTGCCCAGAGCTTTTTCAAGATACATCTCTAGAGGCTTATTATTTTTAATGACGGTTGATGCATTTTCATCAGGCAAGAGAGCAACTTTTAATGTGCCGGGGTCAGGATTAGGTGCGGCATATGTGACACTACCTAAGAGGCTAAACAATATTAGAGCCAGTACAGCGAATAGCTTTTTCATGGTTATTTCTCCTCAGTTCTTAAGTTAAACAATGGTTATGAGTAATATTTGGAATGTTTGAATTCAATTGCGCTTTTTGTTCATAGAGTTCAGTTACATGCGTTTGTGTCAGAGCCGCTGGTATTGCATCGAACACAACCTTGCCATGAGCCAGACCGACGATTCGGTCAGCATAGCGTTTAGCGAGATCGACTTGATGTAGGCTGACTACAGCGGTTATGCCGTCTTCTTTGCATATCTGGTGTAAGAGCGCCAAGACTTTGTTGGCGGTTGCTGGATCAAGGCTTGCCACAGGCTCGTCTGCCAAAACAAGTGCCGGTCGCTGCGCTAATGCCCGAGCTATACCCACGCGTTGTTGCTGACCGCCACTTAACTCATCCACTCGTGAGAGTGCTTTGTGAAGTAGCCCAACGCGGTCAAGGCTGTGTAATCCAATAGATTGATCCTCCTTCGATAGAGGAAAAAGAGTACGAAGCGTCGAGTGATAACCTAGTCTACCCATTAGCACATTTTGCAAAACAGAAAGTCGACCAATTAATTGATGCTGCTGGAATATCATGCCAGTACGCCGACGATGCTCTTGCAATATTTTTTTGTCCAACAATGAACCTAACATTGTAATGTTTATATTGCCGTTAGTGGGTTTTTGCATCAGGTTAAGACAACGGAGCATTGTTGATTTGCCTGCACCAGAGGCACCGAGCAACACTGAAAACTGTCCCTGTTGAAACGTGAGTGAAGTTGGATGCAACGCAATCATTTGTCCGTACTGGACGGTAATATTTTGAAGTTGAATCATTGCTGCCAGACCCTCGTTGTTGTAATCAATCTTTATTTTTGATTACGAAATCAGATAATGAGGTGAGCATAACGACTCAATGTTACAGTTTTATTGCGAGCAATTAGCAATCGCACTCAAACGCTTGGCTATAAGACTTCCAATTGGTATGCAGTGAGGCGCCGGTAATTGGCGGAGCTAGCTGGGAGGGGTTTAGCAGGATTTTAAGGCACACCCTGGCGTCCGCTTCTGGCCGAACGCAGCTGGAAGGCTCAAAATAGGTCGAGACACATTAAAATTACGTCACTACTCATAAGTGGCGATTATGTAAAATCGTTTGCGTGGCTTTTAACCTACTACTAATCAATACAGAGAGTGCTGTGGATAAGTGTCTTTACGGATTCCTTTTACTACAGACTCGTTGAAGTTGTAGCAAAACTCGAAGTACAAATATTTTATTTTTGGTGATGCGCGGCTATTTGAAAAGTAGCGAAGTTGTTGCGCTTTAGTGAGCTGGAATTTGAATAGCAGCATGAAATATGTTTGTTATTTGGACCGCTTTAATGGGTAAAATTCGGCTGGGAGTTTCGCTACAGCCTCGTTAGGCATGGCCATGAAAATATTCCTAGATAGTAATATTGTTAGGCACTCTGCAACTACATATCGCACTATGGATATCTATTTTGGCGGGGGTAACGCATCATTGTCATATCGTCGAAACAGGCAATGAGTCTTGGCGCTTTAAAGAATCGAGTACCAAGGGAATTGCAACAAAGCGAACTAAACCACGACAAACCAAAATAGATCAGGAGGAGTTAGCCATCAATTAATTGAGTTTCACGACTGTAATATTTTAACAACTACGTGGGTCAATTTTAGATGCAAATAGTGGGTCAGTTTTTAGTGACATTTGACAATTGCAGCGTTAAAGTGAACGGATAGCGCGAAGAATGCGGCCATAAAAATAAGTGTGCCGAGCAGACTCATAAGGGCAGGGAGATGCTTTTTAATTTCGTTTTTGTAAATCGTTATTTTGATATGCAACATATGGATCAATCCTGATAAATTAGGCAATACCTGCATGTCAATGCAGATTCATTTTATACGCCAGCAACCCCTTGCTGGCGTTTTTTTTATGGGACTAACCATACCTGTTAATTCTGACAGGTAGTCTCCTGATGTGTGCTGAGAAAACAGGAGGTTTTAACTTGGTAAACTATAGACACTCAT
>NZ_JBQENP010000038.1:0-5535 GCF_052044755.1 Acinetobacter sp. 22512
GAACGGGGGTGTTTAGAATAATGAGCTGGCGATGACTTACTCTCACATGGGTAACCCCACACTACCATCAGCGCTAAGAGGTTTCACTTCTGAGTTCGGGAAGGGATCAGGTGGTTCACTCTTGCTATGGTCGCCAGCACAACTGGTATGGATACTTGCTTCGTTTTATTCACTGTGTGATACGTTGCGTTTTCCAAATCTTGACAGACGGGCTGATTGAATCTTACTTTATTTGTTCATTTTAGCTAGTAGTATAACTAAATCAAGTTGCTTTGCATGTTTATGAATCGATTGATGCTTCATATACAACTGCTTGGGTGTTGTATAGTCAAGCCTCACGAGCAATTAGTATTGGTCAGCTTCACATATCACTATGCTTCCACATCCAACCTATCAACGTCCTAGTCTCGAACGGCTCTTTAGAGGAATAAATTCCTAGGGAAATCTTATCTTGAGGTAGGCTTCCCGCTTAGATGCTTTCAGCGGTTATCCCTTCCGAACATAGCTACCCGGCGATGCGACTGGCGTCACAACCGGTACACCAGAGGTTCGTCCACTCTGGTCCTCTCGTACTAGGAGCAGATCCTCTCAAATTTCCAGCGCCCACGGTAGATAGGGACCGAACTGTCTCACGACGTTCTAAACCCAGCTCGCGTACCTCTTTAAATGGCGAACAGCCATACCCTTGGGACCTGCTTCAGCCCCAGGATGAGATGAGCCGACATCGAGGTGCCAAACACCGCCGTCGATATGAACTCTTGGGCGGTATCAGCCTGTTATCCCCAGAGTACCTTTTATCCGTTGAGCGATGGCCCTTCCATACAGAACCACCGGATCACTAAGACCTACTTTCGTACCTGCTCGACTTGTGGGTCTCGCAGTTAAGCGCGCTTTTGCCTTTATACTCTACGCGTGATTTCCGACCACGCTGAGCGCACCTTCGTACTCCTCCGTTACTCTTTAGGAGGAGACCGCCCCAGTCAAACTACCCACCAGACACGGTCCTCGTCCCGGATAACGGGACAGAGTTAGAACCTCAACATTACCAGGGTGGTATTTCAAGGACGGCTCCATTGGAACTAGCGTTCCAACTTCA
Organism: Acinetobacter sp. 22512; assembly: GCF_052044755.1. Taxonomy (NCBI): domain Bacteria; kingdom Pseudomonadati; phylum Pseudomonadota; class Gammaproteobacteria; order Moraxellales; family Moraxellaceae; genus Acinetobacter; species Acinetobacter sp. 22512. The sequence goes on from NZ_JBQENP010000038.1 coordinate 1,097, forward strand.
AAGCCTCCCACCTATCCTACACAAGTAAGGTCAAAGTTCAGTGTCAAGCTGCAGTAAAGGTTCACGGGGTCTTTCCGTCTAGCCGCGGGTACACTGCATCTTCACAGCGATTTCGATTTCACTGAGCCTCTGCTGGAGACAGCGCCGCCATCATTATGCCATTCGTGCAGGTCGGAACTTACCCGACAAGGAATTTCGCTACCTTAGGACCGTTATAGTTACGGCCGCCGTTTACTGGGGCTTCGATCAAGAGCTTCGCTTACGCTAACCCCATCAATTAACCTTCCAGCACCGGGCAGGCATCACACCCTATACGTCCACTTTCGTGTTTGCAGAGTGCTATGTTTTTAATAAACAGTTGCAGCGGCCTGGTTTCTGCGGCTGTCGTCAGCTCAGGAAGCAAGTTCCATCACCAACAACAGCGTACCTTCTCCCGAAGTTACGGTACCATTTTGCCTAGTTCCTTCAGCAGAGTTCTCTCAAGCGCCTTGGTCTACTCGACCTGACCACCTGTGTCGGTTTCGGGTACGATTCCTGTGTAACTGAAGCTTAGAGACTTTTCCTGGAAGCATGGTATCAGCCACTTCACTGTACAAGTACAGCTTGCTATCGGATCTCAGTATAGAGTACCCCGGATTTGCCTAAGATACATACCTACATCCTTCCACCTGGACAACCAACGCCAGGCTGACTTAACCTTCTCCGTCCTCTCATCGCATTACACAGAAGTATTGGAATATTAACCAATTTCCCATCGACTACGCCTTTCGGCCTCGCCTTAGGGGTCGACTCACCCAGCCCCGATTAACGTTGGACTGGAACCCTTGGTCTTTCGGCGAACGGGTTTTTCACCCGTTTTGTCGTTACTCACGTCAGCATTCGCACTTCTGATACCTCCAGCATACTTCTCAATACACCTTCATCGGCTTACAGAACGCTCCCCTACCACTTGACTAATGTCAAATCCGCAGCTTCGGCACATAGTTTTAGCCCCGTTACATCTTCCGCGCAGGCCGACTCGACTAGTGAGCTATTACGCTTTCTTTAAAGGGTGGCTGCTTCTAAGCCAACCTCCTAGCTGTCTATGCCTTCCCACATCGTTTCCCACTTAACTATGATTTTGGGGCCTTAGCTGGCGGTCTGGATTGTTTTCCTCTTGACTACGGACGTTAGCACCCGCAGTCTGTCTCCCGGATAGTACTCATAGGTATTCGGAGTTTGCATCGGTTTGGTAAGTCGGGATGACCCCCTAGCCGAAACAGTGCTCTACCCCCTATGGTATTCGTCCGAGGCGCTACCTAAATAGCTTTCGGGGAGAACCAGCTATCACCAGGCTTGATTAGCCTTTCACCCCTATCCACAAGTCATCCCCTGGCTTTTCAACGACAGTGGGTTCGGTCCTCCAGTTAGTGTTACCCAACCTTCAACCTGCTCATGGATAGATCGCCTGGTTTCGGGTCTATACCCAGCAACTAAACGCCCTATTAAGACTCGATTTCTCTACGGCTCCCCTATACGGTTAACCTCGCTACTGAATATAAGTCGCTGACCCATTATACAAAAGGTACGCAGTCACACCACGAAGGTGCTCCCACTGCTTGTATGCATGCGGTTTCAGGATCTATTTCACTCCCCTCACAGGGGTTCTTTTCGCCTTTCCCTCACGGTACTGGTTCACTATCGGTCAGTCAGGAGTATTTAGCCTTGGAGGATGGTCCCCCCATATTCAGACAAGGTTTCACGTGCCTCGCCCTACTCGTCATCATTATGTGTGCCCTTTCGTGTACGGGAATATCACCCTCTACGTTCGCACTTCCCAGAGCGTTCCACTAAAACACACATAACTTAATGGGCTGATCCCCGTTCGCTCGCCGCTACTGAGGGAATCTCAATTGATTTCTTTTCCTAAGGGTACTGAGATGTTTCACTTCCCCTCGTTCGCCTTGCAACACTATGTATTCATGTTGCAATACCTACCTTAAAGTAGGTGGGTTCCCCCATTCAGAAATCTCCGGATCAAAGGATATTTGCCGCCTCCCCGGAGCTTTTCGCAGGCTATCACGTCTTTCATCGCCTCTGACTGCCAAGGCATCCACCACATGCACTTAATTACTTGACTATACAACCCCAAACAGTCGTCAACACCTACAAGTGAGTGTTGTCCGTGCGATTCTTCATCGCTACTATCTGTTGTCTGTGTACTTAAACACTGTACAGCTTCAATCTAAATTCATATACCAAAACGCTTGATTCAGTTAATTTGCTAGTTCTCAATTCATCTAGATTAATTGCTTAATCTAAACTCTTGAGTGAACAATTTATTTCAGACTCAATTTTGCCAATCTGTTAATGAATAAACACGCCTTCGTCAGGTCATGCTTAATACCGTGATACTTAAATCACAGAAGTTAATAAACCAAGATCTAAATCTTTATTTACTAATTTCTGTAATCCGAACTTCTCTTAAGTTCTGGTGGAGACTAGGAGAGTCGAACTCCTGACCTCCTGCGTGCAAAGCAGGCGCTCTACCAACTAAGCTAAGTCCCCAGCTTACATCATCAGTCATGTATCTTTTATCTATAACTTCAACCAGTCAAAGTCATGGTGGGTCTGACAAGACTTGAACTTGTGACCCCACGCTTATCAAGCGTGTGCTCTAACCAACTGAGCTACAGACCCTCAGATACATCTATGAAGAACAACTTGTTGTGGATTCTTACCAATCGTCAATCTTTCGTTAAGGAGGTGATCCAGCCGCAGGTTCCCCTACGGCTACCTTGTTACGACTTCACCCCAGTCATCGGCCACACCGTGGTAACCGCCCTCTTTGCAGTTAGGCTAGCTACTTCTGGTGCAACAAACTCCCATGGTGTGACGGGCGGTGTGTACAAGGCCCGGGAACGTATTCACCGCGGCATTCTGATCCGCGATTACTAGCGATTCCGACTTCATGGAGTCGAGTTGCAGACTCCAATCCGGACTACGATCGGCTTTTTGAGATTAGCATCCTATCGCTAGGTAGCAACCCTTTGTACCGACCATTGTAGCACGTGTGTAGCCCTGGCCGTAAGGGCCATGATGACTTGACGTCGTCCCCGCCTTCCTCCAGTTTGTCACTGGCAGTATCCTTAAAGTTCCCGACATTACTCGCTGGCAAATAAGGAAAAGGGTTGCGCTCGTTGCGGGACTTAACCCAACATCTCACGACACGAGCTGACGACAGCCATGCAGCACCTGTATGTAAGTTCCCGAAGGCACCAATCCATCTCTGGAAAGTTCTTACTATGTCAAGGCCAGGTAAGGTTCTTCGCGTTGCATCGAATTAAACCACATGCTCCACCGCTTGTGCGGGCCCCCGTCAATTCATTTGAGTTTTAGTCTTGCGACCGTACTCCCCAGGCGGTCTACTTATCGCGTTAGCTGCGCCACTAAAGCCTCAAAGGCCCCAACGGCTAGTAGACATCGTTTACGGCATGGACTACCAGGGTATCTAATCCTGTTTGCTCCCCATGCTTTCGCACCTCAGCGTCAGTGTTAGGCCAGATGGCTGCCTTCGCCATCGGTATTCCTCCAGATCTCTACGCATTTCACCGCTACACCTGGAATTCTACCATCCTCTCCCACACTCTAGCTAACCAGTATCGAATGCAATTCCCAAGTTAAGCTCGGGGATTTCACATTTGACTTAATTAGCCGCCTACGCGCGCTTTACGCCCAGTAAATCCGATTAACGCTTGCACCCTCTGTATTACCGCGGCTGCTGGCACAGAGTTAGCCGGTGCTTATTCTGCGAGTAACGTCCACTATCTCTAGGTATTAACTAAAGTAGCCTCCTCCTCGCTTAAAGTGCTTTACAACCATAAGGCCTTCTTCACACACGCGGCATGGCTGGATCAGGCTTGCGCCCATTGTCCAATATTCCCCACTGCTGCCTCCCGTAGGAGTCTGGGCCGTGTCTCAGTCCCAGTGTGGCGGATCATCCTCTCAGACCCGCTACAGATCGTCGCCTTGGTAGGCCTTTACCCCACCAACTAGCTAATCCGACTTAGGCTCATCTATTAGCGCAAGGTCCGAAGATCCCCTGCTTTCTCCCGTAGGACGTATGCGGTATTAGCATTCCTTTCGAAATGTTGTCCCCCACTAATAGGCAGATTCCTAAGCATTACTCACCCGTCCGCCGCTAAGATCAGTAGCAAGCTACCTCTCTCCGCTCGACTTGCATGTGTTAAGCCTGCCGCCAGCGTTCAATCTGAGCCATGATCAAACTCTTCAGTTAAAATCATTTTGCACCTTATTTAAAGACAAGGTGCCAATTCTGGCTCATCAATTACTGACTTAAATTTCGCTCAAATAAACTTCGAGTAATTTAAACCAATCAATCAATGAAAATTATTTCGATTAATCAATCAGTAAAAATCCACACAAGTTGTTCTTCAATT
>NZ_JBQENP010000039.1:0-4487 GCF_052044755.1 Acinetobacter sp. 22512
TTAACTGTGAACCTTGAATATCAACTTTAGCACCCTCTAAATTGATACCACCATTTGCTGTATCCAACTTAACAACTTGTTCCGATCCATTCCCCGCAGTTCCACCATAGCCTTTTAAAGTTAAAGTGCCATTTTTAGAAACGAGTTCAATATCACCTACCGCCTTTAGACTATAAACTTTTGGATCAATCGTTAAGTTAGAATTGGTTTGAATTGTTAGGTCACCATTTAAACTATTTAACTTTGTATCATTCTTGAGTAAATCACTTCCGACTGCATTTAAGTTCAATCCAGTCTGACCTAAAATAAAACCACCCGCCTCTAATAAAACAGCTCCACCTGTTAAATTTGTATTTTGTAATACTTGGTTTCCTGTAGCCGTTACAGAGGTTACCCCTTTAGACGTTAAGTTTGTTACTTTATCCGCAATCCATTTGGTCGCTGGCGTATACTCAGCATTGCTATAAACCGTACGACCAGAGCTTACTGCCAGATGCTGGTCTGAAGTAGCATTCACACCCTGTAAAGTCAGTAAATCTTTTGCATAGAGTTCAGTATTACCTTTTGACGTTAATACGCTGTCGATAATTGTACTCATGCCTGCTCTACTATTGATCGCAAGTTTACCAACCGTTGAGCTGAGGTCTGTATTTTGGATTTTAATATCAGATTTGCTATTTTCTATCGAAACAGTTTGTCCCTTTAGAACATTATTTACCGTTTTAAATCGGCCCGTATCCCCAGTAACAACTACATCACTATTAGCCTTTAGATTGATTCCATTATTACTCGAAACTAATATATCGCCCTGATTCGCATTAACTTGTACTGACTGTAAGTTAACGGTGCCATCACCAATCGAGCCAAGTGTTACACCTTTTAAACCACTAATAACGGATTGATCAGTTGTTAATTCATCTTTATCAGCTGAAGGCATCGCCTTGGTTGTCTGGGTCGAGTTTAAATTTATATTTTTATTCGCGAGTATAGAAATCTTTCCAGCAGAAGATGTGGCCTTTAAGCTATTTGCAGTAACTCCACCAGCAAGTGCGGTTAGATTAATATCACCTTGAGCCTTGAGTGCCTGACTTAAAACAAGGTCAGCAATTTCAGAACTCACATCAATATTTTTTTGTGAAGTCAGTGCACTATTGAGTGCTATTTGATTGGCATGTAGTTGAATGCTGTCTTTGTTGGAAATTTCTTTTGCTGTAACAGTTAAATTATTGGCTGCATCCAACTGAACCAGACCTGTAATAAGCGGAAGTGCCTTGTCAGCATTATTCCAGACCAGATCACGTCCACTGTAGGCTTTAATGTTTTTAACTCTGGTTGCAGCGTTTTCAAGTGAAAAACCAAGATTCTTTAGGTTTAGATCTCCTGAACTATACAGGTTGAGATCTTTACCCGCATAGATCGTCCCACCTTGAAGATCAATCAGGTTTTGAATATTAGCCGAATTTGCTTGTAGGTTGATTGAACCTAATGACGCCTGTATATGGTTCTCTGTAAGTGATAACTTACCGTTACTTAAAACATTTAAATCTTTGGCAGCAATCAGTTTTGCGCCTTTTGCTGCCACCAAGTCTTTTTGTACCTGTATGGTTGCTGTACCACGGTTACTTTTAAGTTCCGAGCCCGCTGCCAGATTGATATTCGCTGCATCAATATAGACATCTCCACCTTGTGCATCATCCATAATGCGGGTATCAGCAGCCAGATTGATATTACCTTTGGCATTAACAATTAAAGGAGAGGAAGCCAGGCTACCGACATTAATAATAATTTCTTTAGCATTTACATTCAGGTTATTACCTGAATCGATATTTAACATGCTATTACTGTTAATACTCCCTGATGAGTTGATATCGGCAGCTGCACCCGTACCCGTTGTTTGTATGTTCACTAAACCTTGGGTTTTACTGGTCGAACTGATTGTGCCACTGTGTTCAATTTTTCCGGCACTGGTAATCACCAGATTGTTAACTGCCTGAACAGTCCCTGCGTTAGTCACGCCTAAGCCTTTTTCAGTTCCCATCAAATAGATATTATTGGCATACATCCCACCTAGCGCTTTAACATCTACCGCCAATGTCGGTGCAGTTCCAGTACCTGTTTTAGGTGTAACATCCTGTAAATCTGCACTGACATTATTTGCTCCAGCAATCACCTGAATATCATTTTTAGCACGTAGCTCAGCACTAAGCTCTAATGCACGCGCATAGAGATCCACATAATTTGCATCGTTATTATTTCCACCCAAACCAAATTTAGAATTGGGGTTCGCTGAGACCGTAATTTTCCCTTGGTCAACCGTAAACTGTTTGATGCTGCCATCAGCATTTAACTGGGGTTTACCTGTGGTAAAAATTGCCTTGTTGGCATTAATAAAACCACCACCTTTAATATTAATACCAGACGGGTTGGCAATAATGACATCAGCCATTTGCCCTGCAACTTCCAAGTTCCCTTCAAAACGTGAAGCGGCTGATGAATTTACTTCATTTAAAATAACTCGCGCTTCGCCTGTGGCTAAAAACGGGTTGGCTGCAACGTTTCCTACTGTTTTTGTCGTAGCACCCTGACGGCTGTTATTCAGGACTGCACCTTCTGCCAATACATCAAACTGTTTATAAATATTATGGGATATCCCATTTTTCGGAGTTTGAATATTAACGACAGGAACGACTGTACCTGCCGAGTTCTTTCCAGCACCAATGACTGCTCTATTCGCAGCATTTGCAGCACTATCCGCTACAATACCCGCATAAACAGGTGCTAAAGGCATCCACAAGCTAATACTGGCAACAAGTGCTTTCACTTGCCAGAGTTGATGAAATGCCTGAGATTCAGTGTTATCAATATTGGTCTGGGTACTTGCTTCACTTTGACCCGATGTCTTGGTCTGGCTTCGTACATTTTCAGCCACGGCCACAAACATTTGACGTGCTTTGCTATAAATAATGCGATAACTATTCTTGTTCATGAATAAAGTCTTTTCTAAAGTAAATTAATAAGAAAGGTTGATACTAAAACCGGTAACCCAGTCTTTTTTTATGCTGTCAGGTGCAATTAGTCCCCGACCTATAAAGGCATCCAGATAAAAACTATTTTGATAAGTGCGCAGCCCCAAAACACTTCCGAGTAAATAACGCTGACCCGGTATGCTATTGCGGCCATTGACCCAGCCCTGATCAATTGCCATATAAAACTGGGTATTTGGAATTGGTGCATTCAAGCTGATTTCTTGCTGTAGATACTGACCGTTATCTCCGGAAAGCATGAGCTCACCATCAAAACCTCGTACGCTATAGCGCCCGCCAATATAGAAGCGGTCATTCGGTACTAAAATTTTAGGTGCATATTGTCCACGCCAGTTAAGGCGATATTGAGCTGGTTTTTCGAGCAAAAGAAATGGTGTGGTATAACGCAGATCTGCACTCCAAAGTGGAGCACGTGAGTAACCTTCAACAGGAAGATGGTTTCCATAAACATCCGTAATGTTTTCTTCTGGTGCAGTTCGGGCACCTACTCCCATCCCACGACGGTAATCGATGCTGCCGTCTAATACTGCATTTCCTAAATATTGACGGTGCTGAAACCCTAAATTCCAGCCTGAGGTTCTTCGGTGTAAGACATTAATTTCAATATCATCAATAAAACTTTGGCTTTCCTTATGATAAAGCTTTCCATAGACACTGGTTTTATGTTGTCCACTACGGCTAATGACACGAGATAAATTTAGGTTGGCTTGCTGACTGTTGCCATGGTAAAGCAGTGGACCATTCCCCCCTAAGACTGTTTGCTTATATTGATAGTCATTATAACTAAGACCTAAATCATAATAACCAACAGGCAACTGATAACTAATGAAATAACTTCGGTTTAAGTCTTCATGAAAGTCATCTAATGAGTGACTCACGTTTAACGATAAAATATCATTTAAATGAAACGGGTTATTGATACCTAGCCCAATATTCCCCATATAGGTACCAGTGTCCTGATTACCCGAGTCATCTACACTTAAATTGAAATTAACTTTTTGTAGGGGTTGAAGTTTGAGTATTAAATCGCTATAGCCCGTTAATTCTTTATCTTGAACACTTGCAGGAGTAATTTGCATATCTACTGCGTAGGCACGCTTTAGATTTTCCAGCCCCTGATCGAGCCTTTTTAGATTCACAATATCGCCCGTTTTAAATGGCAACCCAGTCTTAAGCTGTAATGATGAAATTTTTCCTTCTTGTATAACAATCTTATTCAAGCGTCCGATTTGCACACTCAGGTTTAAATTCCCCTGATTTAAGTCTTGCGGACTCACGACAATTTGACTGGTAATAAAACCCTTTTTTAAAAGTTCATTTTGGGCATAGTTCACGATGTTATGTAAACTTTGGGTTCCAATACATTTACCCAAAACATTCTGTGGGTGTTTTTTTATAGCTTTAACCACAAAGTTAAATTGCTGTAGTTCAGACTCAGACTGA
>NZ_JBQENP010000040.1:0-3767 GCF_052044755.1 Acinetobacter sp. 22512
TTTTTTTATAGCTTTAACCACAAAGTTAAATTGCTGTAGTTCAGACTCAGACTGATCATTTAAAGGGATAAAACTAATTTTTTTAACCACTACGCATGGGCTTTCTTTAACAACTAAATGCTTAAAATCCTGTAATGGCTTGGTGTTTTGGTAAGGAGTTTGCTGAGCAATTTGGTCTTGTAATTGCTGGTTAAGCTCTTTTAAACGTTGATCTTGAAGCACCTGACTGGGCAAAGAAACGTCTTCGATGGCATAGACATATTGGTGGAAACCCGCAAAAAGAATAATAGAAGAAGTTATAAAGTTCTTAGTTAACATCTCATATACAGAATTGTACGTATAATCACATTATTTTACATAAACACAATATATATCTCAATATTTAAGAGCATAAAAAAAGCTAGACACACGCCTAGCTTTAAAAGCATTTCATCTTCTAGATTAAATATAATCAACCTTTTGAGCTTTCAAGATATCAAGCTGCAACATCTTTTTCTTTTTATATTTATAGGCAATAAATAAACCAATAAACCAGATTGGTGAACACTCAAGTGCAATTAAAGTATCATGGTCTAAAGCCAAAATTACGATAGTAAACACTAAAAACAACATGGTCATCCAAGCCATAAATAACCCACCCGGCATTTTATATTTTGACTGGATATGTAGCTCAGGACTTTTCTTACGATAATAAATATAAGAAAGCACAATCAACATAAACGTAAAAATACATAAAATTGAAGTCAGCGCTGAGATAATCGTAAATGCTGTCATGACATTTGGAACAATAAATAAAATAGATGTTCCAACCGTTACACACGCCATTGAAAATACGAGTCCTCTAATTGGAACTTTTCTTTTTGAGAGTTTACTAAAGCTTTTAGGTGCGTCGTTGTCTAAAGCTAAACCGTATAACATACGGCTAGTCGCAAAGATCCCACTATTTGCAGAAGATAAAGCTGAAGTCGCAACAACAAAGTTGATTAAACCTGCCGCAATTGGTAACCCGACCAAAGTAAACATTTCTACAAATGGGCTTTTTTCTGGTGAAACTTTTGCCCAAGATGTGACCGCAATAATACAAACCAACGCGCCCACATAGAACAATAAAATGCGTAAAGGTATAGAGTTAATTGCTTTCGGAAGTGATTTATGCGGATCTTTAGTTTCAGCAGCAGTTGTACCGACAAGCTCAATACCCACAAATGCAAAGATGGCAATTTGAAAGCCTGCCAAGAAACCGGTTACACCATAAGGAAACATCGACTCTGTTTCAAACAAATGGCTCATTGAGGCCTTAACCCCATTTGGAGAAGTAAATCCGGTACCAATTAAATAAATACCAGCCAGAATAAACAGAATAATTGCAGTAATTTTGATGAGTGAGAACCAAAACTCGAGTTCACCAAACAATCGAACGGCCACAAAATTGAGTATGGTCAAGATCGCTAATGATGTAAATGCTGGAATCCAGACGGGTAAATCAGGATACCAAAACTGCATGTACCCTCCGATCACAATTACGTCGGCAATCGCAGTAATAATCCAGTTACACCAGTAGGACCAACCAAGGAAAAACCCCGCCCATGGACCGAGATAAGCTGTTGCAAAATCGGCGAATGTTTTAAAATTCGTGTTCGCAAGCAACAATTCACCCATTGCCCGCATCACGAAGAAAAAGAAGAAACCAATAATTAAATAGGTTAAAACAATTGAAGTACCCGAAACACTTAATGTTTTCCCGGAACCCATAAATAATCCAGTACCAATTGCACCACCGATTGCGATCATTTGAATATGACGATTTGTCAATGAGCGCTGCAATTTCTCTTCTTCTTGCTCAGTCATATGTTGACTACCAAGAAGATCTCCTTCCAGGAACTGCTTTCCGTTATTCTTACTCATGTAATATTTACTCCAATTTATAGCAACCGTCGTAAATGCTTTAATAATAAACAAATTATATGATTATTAATTTAGTCCATTAAACCATTCTAAAATATTATTAAATCACTTAAGACCTTATAAATTCCTTTTTAAAAGCCATCACCTATAACAATAAAAATTATTCATCATTCCTTTCCTTCATTATTATATTAACCTGATCTCCAAAATATAATTTCGATAAACAATTAAAATATATAAACTAATTAATATTTTATTGATTTACCCTTTATATAAAAAAGCAGGCTAATTAATTCCAGCTCAGAGAGCAAGATTGTATTTATCCATATACCCATCTTGCGCTAGCGATAATATATTATTCCCTCTTAAATTTGGTGAAATGTATAGTAATTTCCGCTTAATTAACAGCCATTCGAAAATGTTCAGTGGCTTTGAGTTTATTGACCACTTCTGGACTCGAAACTTGTTTAACATGAACACTTAGCACCCGAACTAAAGAGCCATTTTCAACATTCAATTGGTTTGCCTGTTCTTTTGTTAACTGCAATATGTTCTGATGAGGCTGGCTATACACAAGAATGGCGCGATAATTTTCATAGTCATCATTAGCCACAATGTAAGCTTCATCCCCTACAGCGATATTTTCAGGTTGTTCAATTTGAACCGTTACAGACTGACTTTCTTTAATCGCTCTTAAATTTTCGATATCCGCTTGCAGCGTTGCACCACCATCAAAAATATCGATATAGCCTTTATAGCGTAGCCCCTCTTCAAGCAAGAGGTTGTAGGCTGGTCGAGTATTTGGGTGCACAATGCCAATCGCAGCTTTAGCATCGTCAGGTAACATATCGACATAGAGGGGATGTCTTGGCATCAGCTCAGCAATAAAAGCCTTCTGCCCTACACCACTTAAATAATCGGCCTTGGTAAATTCGATATTAAAAAACTTGTGACCTACCGCATTCCAAAATGGTGACTGTCCATTTGCATCAGAGTATCCACGCATTTCAGCAACAATCGTTTCTTCAAAATATTGACGGAATGCTGAGAGAAATAAGAAACGGACTTTAGATAAAAATTTGCCATTTTTATTTAAGCGATAGTCAGGATCTAAAAATAAAGTACAAAGCTCACTACAGTTGGTATGGTCATTACTCAAATATAAAGTAGGTAAAGCGTTATAAACACTTAAGGGTTCAGATGCATGAACTTGTGTTCCTACATGGAAGTTATACCAAGGCTCTTTTAAGCCAAGTGCGACTTCAATACCGCAAACACCGACAATTTTATTGAGTTCAGTATCTTCTAAAACAAATAAGTAAACCTGATCTGCCTTTGGAAGTTCGCCTGCGACTGTCTTACACGCCCGTTCAATACGAGCAGTAAGTTTTTCCATATTTGGCTGCAAAGATGTCAAACCAAAACCTGCCTTTTGCGCCAACAGGTAAAGGTCATTAACATCTTTAGGTTCGATGTAACGAATAATCATCATGCTGCTTGTTCATCCTTTTGAATTTCAACAAAGCGAGCAAGCGCATGTTCAAAGCGTTTTAGGCCTTCATCAATATCAGCAAATGGAATGATCAAAGAGGGCGTAAAACGGACAACATTTGGACCAGCAATAAGACTCAGTAAACCTTCTTCGCCCGCAAGGTTATTGATGTCTTTTGCTTTACCAGCGAATTCATCTTTTAACGCACAACCAATCAATAAGCCTTCACCGCGAATAGTTTTAAAGACTTCATATTTTTCATTTAATTGATTTAAAGCTTTTTTATAGTAATCATGACGCTCCTTAACGCCATTCAGTACTTCAGGCGTATTAATAAACTCAAAGACTGCACCAGCAACCGCACTTGCTA
>NZ_JBQENP010000041.1:0-3594 GCF_052044755.1 Acinetobacter sp. 22512
TCAAAGTCCTGGTTCATACCTGGTAGTAACTTGCCAGGATCAAAGTCCTGGTTCACACCTGGTAATCAAATAATATCTGCGGGCATAGCCCGGTTACTCTCGTTTTTGCTCAACTGGGAGCTTGTAATCAGAGAGAAGAAGGTGCTTGAGCAGGTTGTGACAGTTCGCTCGTAGACACTCGCTCTGCTGATTGTGTTTGAGCAAAATAATTAAATGGTCTGTCATTCTGTTCTATTAGCTTCTTGCAGTCTGATTGCGCCACATCATGCAAAATAGTCCCCTGTTGAGTGTATGCAACATAACGACCATTCTTTTTAATACAGCCACTAAAAACAGGTTTTGCTGTGACTGTATATTCAATTTGCGATTGGTCAACGTCAAAGGGTTTATTGGGATTATATTTAATCGCTATTGTCTCCATCCGAACATCATTTTTAGCTTGAAGTTCTGCATTTCTTTCGCCTGGATTCTCCAGGTCTTTTCGTTGATCTGGAGTCAATCCGGATCCGTCAATTTGTTTTGGTTTTTGCTGAGTATTTGCCTGGGTAAAAGCCGATGGATTAATCATCTTTTGAGTGCCAGGCTTGAAGTATGAATAACCGCCATAGGCTGCTAATGCCAGGATCCCAAAAACGACATAACCTAGCTTTTTAGGTAGCTTCATCTTTACATGATGAGCAGTAGCAGACTTGTAGTAGCTGAACAGGTTTTTAGGGTATTTAAATAGAAATTCGTTCTCTGCTAGCTCTCGAGACGATAAAGATTGTGGCTGTTTACGCACAGATCTCCAGTAGTAAACACTTGCCAATTTTGCCCCATAAGGACGATGCAAGTGATAGTGTTCGCCGACCAGATCCAGGACAAACGCATTTAAGAATCTAGGGCTTTGAGTGATGAACCAAATGTCGTGGCCAGTATGACGATGTACTTGTAATTTCTGTACAACATCATCTTTATTAGCGGATGTACCAGATCTGAAACGCTCATGTTGTTGCGCTTCATCATAGATAACAATTGAGTTATCTGGAGTTGTTCTCCAGTCATCTGGTGACTTTTCAACGCCATCAATTTGAAGCCCCTCGATGTCAGCAAAGATCTGACGTTCAGGAAATTGTTTTTGTAGTTCTAATATCTTTGAAACAACAAATAGGCTTTTCCCTGAGCCTGGTGTACCAGTAACCAAAATTATCATTTTATAAACTCCAACAAGTTAATCAGTGTCGTTATGTGCGTGCACGGCACGCCAAACGACACTGATTAACTTGATAATTTCTGTATGCCTATTTGGGCAGATTTAATAATTGCGTAAGTGCTCAAAGCACCAATAAGAATGCCAATTGCTTTATCACCGCCACACATGCCTAAAAACGCAAGTGCACTCGATGTACCAAAACTCATATTTTGTGTTGCACGGGCGATATAAATACTGATTAAGCCCTGGACAACATGTGTTGTAAAAAGTCCAATTCCCGCACCCAAGAGAACACGTTTAAGCGCGGATCCGAGCAGTAAAGTTAATGCTGTATAAAGTATTTTTCCCATTACTCACTATTCCCCCGTGATAAGCCCATAACTATGTAAGCCCCAATTAAATAGGCGGATCCAATGACAAAAGGTCGAATCATGATCATGAAGTTGCATAAGGGTTCAAAAGAAAAACTTGCATCCTGGGTAACACCCATAAAAGTGACCTGAATAGGTTGTGGCTGTGGGCAAGTTTGATCGAAATTAATTCGACTACCATCATCAAAATTTAGTTCTAGTTCTTTAACTTCTGGTTTTGTTTCTGATGTATCAGATGCGGATTCATTCATCCATTTATCTGTTTTCTTCCAGTAGTCAGCAACAGTTTTAGGGAAATCGATAGCAGCCTGAGCAGCTTGACAGACAGTCGGTGCCCACTCGCAAAACACAGGGAAATTTAATGTAATGTCAGTCGGCGGAGCTTTAGGAGCAGTCGGATCATCTGGATTAGTTTGAGGTACAGCTTGCCCTTGAGCAGTATTAGAGGTTGGGATAGCCTGAGATGAATTTAATTGTTGAACCATGTCATTTGCAGGGACAATTTGTCTTTGTTCATCCTGTTCTAATGCAGTATCTGCTACAGAAGAAACATATGCTTTGCCATCTGCTTTATTTGCAACAGCATCACTAATTATTTGAGATGCTACCGCATCATAAGGTAAATATTTTTCTTGAGTATTTGGATTAGGTGCAGCAGGATTATATGCAGGGTTTAAAATACGTTGATAGCCCCAGTTGAAAGTCTCATTAGCATCCGTCGGTGAGCGCTTAATAACACATTTAGCATCTCTCATACCCACTTCACTTGTTGTCCAGTTATATGGAGTTGCAGAAACAAGTATCCAGCCATATCCCTGAGCATTTCTCGTACATTGATCAGTAGCAGCAGCAGAGTTTGAAGAAAAGTATTTAGTAACTCCAAAAGCACCAGTTTGATAATAGTATTGAACAGATGGATCCTTTGGATCTGAAGGATCACCAACAACAAAATACTTAACACGATTGTTTGCAGGGTCCATGACGTAATCAACTGCACCAATTAGCGTTTTAATTGCTAAATCAACTGCCAAAACAGCACCAGTTCTAACAATCATTTTGCTAACTTGAGTAGCTGTTGGTGTAATTGCAGCAGTTCCCGTAGCTGCATAGTTCTTACCATTTAAAACTACGTTTTTTGCCCCGTCATAAAACGTTGTAGCACCTTGTACAAGTCGTTTAGTAACAGACCAACCTTCAGCAGATACGGTCGTAGCATTAGCTGATTGAAAAAAAATGAAGTTAGGCGTAATGGCTATAATGAAGATCTGTAGCCAGGTGATTAACTTAAAATTATCAATACGCAAATTACGAAAACAAAGACGATTAACCATGACATACAAACCCCTCAATAAAAGATGGGGCAACTAGTGCCCCGATTACATCTTGTTTTATTACAAAGCTCGGCGGATGATTTTCCACCCTTTAATCGCAACCATGACAAGTAGATATGCAGCACCTACAAGTCCGATCGGAGTGATTAAATCGCTTAGTTCAGAAGTAACAGGAGTTACATCAATTGCAGCGTTAGCAAAGTTAGTCATTGCCAATGCAGATGCACCAGTAACAACAACAGCAAGTGGTAAACGTTTAGTTTGTGGTTGAGATTGAACAGTTTTAAGTTCGCTCATGGTTTTTCCCCTTTATTTGAGCAATCGACCAATTTTTTTAAAGCCCCAGGCAACAGCAATACAAATTGCTATGCCTACAGCTATATCACCCGCCTGGTCGTACGTGATTTCGGGTAATCCTAGAAAACCAACTTGCACCCATGTAAGGCACTGGTTTGTAGCCTGGTCAATTTGGGCACATTGGTACATTTTTTTTATTCCTTACCCTTCACATTTAGACATGTGAAAAGCCAAAATTTGGCGGTGAAAATATGCGTAACATTTAGGACATTCGACTTGATTATCCCCCATAATCAATGTTATCTTTTTAGTCATAAATTCACCTAAGTTATTGATTTATTTACATATTATACATTATACGAAGTGTTATATAGTTAACACTTTGATTCATATAGCTTTATTA
>NZ_JBQENP010000042.1:0-2147 GCF_052044755.1 Acinetobacter sp. 22512
TATACATTATACGAAGTGTTATATAGTTAACACTTTGATTCATATAGCTTTATTAAGCTGCTTCCACACCATCAAAGTCCAAAGCTACCAATACAGCTTTAGGCGCTTTACCTGTGAAATCCCAATCAAAGATCAATTTAGCTTTGCTCGGTAATTCCTGATGCATGTAATCATTAAAGAACTGAGCGCCTTTAATCTTGTAGTCAGTCGATTTAAAACCGATAGCGCCTTGTTCTTTCTCTTTGTCTGAATATTCCTGAAGTACAGTTACAACCGTATTTGAAAACGTAATTTCTTTACCAGATGACTGGTCTTTAAAATCACCCGCTGATTTACGGATGCCTGTAACTGTCATAATTGGATGTTGTGAATTATTCATTTGCTCACCTTTAAGCTACTGATTTAAATTGCGATACTGGTGGCTCATACCACTCAGGCAATTGTTGGGAAAAGTCGATTTCTACGAGCTTCATAAATGGAATGACATTTTTAGCCTTGTTGTCATGCAAGTTCTGCAAAAATGCCTTTGAAAAGCCACATTCGCAAAGTTCAGATAAATGTCTATAAAACGTAGGCTTAGGAAGCATTTCAGCTAATTTCTCTAAGCCATGCTCACGCACTAAACAGTACGTAGAGTAAATATTTCGGATACGTGTTTGAGAAACCTTACCGCTATTGGTAACGACAACTGGCGAGTTAGATATGGCTTCCAAAACACTTTCATCATTAATCAATTTCACAGTTTGACCTCTCATGGCATCAAAAATGCTGTGCGTTGCCTTTGTCCAAAGTGTTTGAAGTAAATCAGGATTTGCCTTCTGAAATGCTATGAGTTCATAAAGGTTCGTAGGTACTCCGTTACGTTCAAGCCAACGTTTTTTTAAACGTGATTCAAAACGTAATAGTCCGACCGTCCAGTTGATTAAACGAGAATCGGACATAACATCAACAACTCGTTGAGCTGCCTTGTCATTCTTTTTTGCCAGTTGCTTAAGTTCTTCAAACTGGGAAAGAAATTCATCATGCTTTAAATAGCATTTATGGTTTACAAGTCTGGACGTCTGGCCACCCCAATACACAGAGCTATCAAACCGCTTATTGGAAAGTCTAGTTTGACCGCTACTGACATTAGCCAGAAAGTCCAGAATCTTTTTAGCCGTTGTCTGATCAGACAACTTGGCAGAATACGTAACGTCAATATGTGAAACCCAAGCACGTTCCCAATCAAGCATACGGGTAAGCACTGGGTAAGCCATGTGTAAGAAGCCAATCATCTCATCAGCACCCTGCTCTATGTCATCCGATCCAAAAACGTTATGGCCCTGCAACAACTTTGCAGGCGAAGCCTTAATCTGTACATAAGGTTCATAACTAGCATCGAAAAACACTTTCATCGCCATACCTGTGTAATGAGTCGGTACAGACTCATAAGGATGGAATAAAGCAGCAGCAGAAATCGAACCGTCATCATTCTTATGAACAGAACGAGACGCAAGTGGAATTTCTATGGTGTGAAGATCAATATCTACAAAAAAATAACGCCCTTCCGCATCTACTGAGTAGAAGCTGGATTCAAATGGCGCATTTATGCAAATATGATCTAGCATGGTCTAATTACGCATGTATACAAATAACATTTAGCAGAATTTAATACAATTACACATGAATAGCAAGCACATATAACACATATACAAGTAATATTGTATGCAAGTTAATAACCGTAAAATGTGATCAAAATGGCAGTAACAGTACGTTTAAATGACAAAGAGCAAGAATCTCTTAGAAAGAAGTGCGTAGAACTCAATAAAATTCTGATCAATAAAAATCTACAGCCGATTAAGGATAGTGAGCTAGTGCATATAATCCTTGATCAAGCTATCGATAACGTTGAAATATCAGCAAACGGAAAAGTTGTTGTTAGGAACTCTAAAGACCTCTAAAAATTCCGAAATATCGGAATAGAGTCCACCATTAGACAGCATATAGAAATAATAAATTCTCAAATTTGAGACTAGAGTCCACCATTAGAAGACGTGGACTCCCCCAACCTTTCAAATTCGCATAATGCAGATTGATGTTAAAAAGCCCCGTGAGACTGCGTAATCTTCTCACTGGGGCTTAGTAACATAATCTGTGCATCACATTAT
>NZ_JBQENP010000043.1:0-1464 GCF_052044755.1 Acinetobacter sp. 22512
TGAACTGCACCCCATAAGTTAGACTTTTAAAACTTATGAGGTGTGCTCTATGCCAATTCCGAAGCATTCAAAAGAGTTAAAATTAAAAGTCATTCAAGCTTATTTAGAGGGAAGTAAAGGATATAAAATCCTTTCACAAGAATTTAATGTAGATCTCCAAACCATCCGCTTATGGATTGAAAACTATAAGGCACAAGGTGAAGATGGCCTGAATGTTAAAACTAAAAAAACCTACTACTCTTCCGAATTTAAAATCAAGGCTGTACAAATGCTTCTTGATAAGATACCGGTAAGAGAAGTTAGAAGACGGTTAAATCTGAGCGGGACGTCAATTTTAAGAAGGTGGCTAGCTCAGTATCATAAAGAAGGGATTGCTGGGTTTAATACCACGAGGATTTATACCAATATGCTTAAACAAGATAAAACTAAAATAACCAAGTCTGTAAAAGATGACAAAGATAAATCTCAGCAGGAGCTCATTGATGAAGTGACCGCTTTACGAGCAGAGGTTGCCTTTTTAAAAAAGCTAAAAGCCTTAAAACTGAAGCAACGTACCTAAATTCAATTTCTACTGCAGACAGTGTTCAAGTTATTTCAGAATTAAGGCAAATTTATCCATTAAAGCTCTTACTCAGTATTGCCAAGATCGCTCGTAGTACTTATTTCTATCACATGAAAGCTGTACGCTCTAAGGATAAATATACTGAGTTAAAACAGCAGATCAAGTCCATATATCACAAGCATAAGGGATGCTATGGCTATCGTAGAATTACTCTTGCTCTGAAAAGTACAGGAATAATAATCAACCATAAATGTGTATATCGTCTTATGAAAACTATGGGACTTAAATCACGTATCAGAGCACTAAAATATCGCTCATATAAAAGTGGTTGTGTCGGGATGGTGGCCGATAACATTATGCAACGGCAATTTAAAGCGAACCGTCCCAACCAGAAATGGGCAACTGATGTGACGGAATTTAATGTTAACGGTGAAAAACTTTATCTATCACCAATTATAGATTTATTTAATGGGGAAATTATTACCTTCCGGATCCAACGTAAACTCAATTATGAGTTAGTGAAAGATATGCTCATTCATGCTTTAGCTAAACTTAAGCGACATGAGAAACCAATTCTCCATTCAGATCAAGGATGGCAATATCAAATGGCTCATTATCAACAGCAATTAAAGCAACATGGTTTAATTCAAAGTATGTCTCGTAAAGGAAATTGCTTAGATAATGCTGTAATAGAAAGCTTCTTTGGAATATTAAAATCGGAGTGCTTTCATGGTGAAAAATTTCAATCAACTGATGAGTTAGAGAAAACTATACGAGAGTACATTCATTATTATAATCATGAGAGAATCAAGGTGAAGCTACAAGGTTTATCCCCTGTACAATATAGAAACCAGTTTTTAAAAACTGCTTAACTAACTGTCCAACTTTATGGGGTCAGATCA
>NZ_JBQENP010000044.1:0-1274 GCF_052044755.1 Acinetobacter sp. 22512
TGATATGTGCTGAATTAGCAGGAGACTTTCACTTGGGATATGCTAGGCAGCTAACCGATAAAAGTTCTCTGCTATTTGATTTGGCGTTTTAAAATCCAAACTCTTTTGAATTCTTCGCTGATTATAAAATAACACAATGTATTCTGTAATATCTGCTTTAGCTTCATCTCTGGTTTTATAGTTGCAATGATGCACTAATTCATTCTTGAGTATGCCCCAGAAACTTTCAATCGGTGCATTATCGTAACAGTCCCCACGTTTGCTCATTGAACCTTGAAAATCACATTTTTCCAGTATCTTTCGATATTCATGGCTGCAATATTGGCTGCCTCTGTCCGAATGAATAATTAAGCCTTTCGTTGGTTTTTGATTACGAATCGCCATAGTCAGTGCATTGCAAACAAGTTGTGCGGTCATACGCTCATTTAAGCTATAGCCAACCACTTGTTTCGTGTACAGGTCTTTTACTGCTGCCAAGTATAACCAACCTTCAGCAGTCCAAATGTATGTAATATCGCTTGACCATGCAAGATTGGGCTTAGTCATTGAAAACTGTTGCTCTAGTAAATTTGCGTAGATCGCTCGATTATGATCACTCTTCGTAGTTCTTTTGAAACGCTTATGACGCTTACAATACAGCTGGTTGAGCTTTTTTATTTGACGTACAGCATACGTACTGATTTTGATACCTTGCGCTTGTAAATGCTTAGTTAATCGAATATAGCCATAGCTTTGTTTAGTTTCCTCATGAGCTATTTTGACCAAAATTGTCTGTTGATTTCGCTGAACCAATCTTTTATTCATGCCTCGTTTTAGCCAATCATAAAATCGTGACACTGAAACGTGAAGTAATCTAGCCATAAAGCTAATCGGGAATAAATATCTTTGCTGTTTCATATAGGCGTACCTTACTGACTTTCTTTCGCAAAGTACGCTGCTGCCTTTTTTAGAAATTCACGTTCCATTTCAGCTGTTTTGAGCTGTTGTTTGAGCTTTTTATTTTCTTCGAGTAAGGCATTTAGATCAGGTGAATATTGTTTAGTGCCTGCTAAGGTGCCAGTCTTTGCTTTATTATTCCAATTTGAAAGAGTTTGCATTGAAATGCCAAGTTGTCTGGCTGTTTCCGATACATTGCCTTGATTGGCTTCAATCAATTTTATTGCTTCAACTTTAAATTCTGCGGTGTAAGTCTTCTGTTTCTTGCTCATGGTAAACTCCTGATGAGTGTCTATAGTTTACCAAGTTAAAACCTCCTGTTTTCTCAGCACACATCA
>NZ_JBQENP010000045.1:0-1179 GCF_052044755.1 Acinetobacter sp. 22512
TTATGCAGTTACTTTCGCAACAACACCAGCACCTACAGTACGACCACCTTCACGGATCGCAAAACGTAGACCTGGATCCATTGCGATTGGGTGGATTAATTCTACTGACATTTCAACGTTGTCGCCTGGCATAACCATTTCAACGCCGTCTTGTAATTGGATTGCACCAGTTACGTCAGTTGTACGGAAGTAGAACTGTGGACGGTAACCATTTAAGAATGGAGTGTGACGACCACCTTCTTCTTTAGAAAGTACGTATACTTCTGCGTCGAATTTAGTGTGCGGCTTGATTGTACCTGGTTTAGCAAGTACTTGACCACGTTGTACGTCTTCACGCTTAGTACCACGAAGTAAGATACCACAGTTCTCACCTGCACGGCCTTCGTCAAGAAGTTTACGGAACATTTCTACGCCAGTTACAGTTGTTTTAACTGTATCTTTAATACCAACGATCTCTACTTCTTCACCAACTTTAACGATACCAGCTTCTACACGGCCTGTTACTACAGTACCACGACCAGAAATTGAGAATACGTCTTCGATTGGCATTAAGAATGCTTTGTCGATAGCACGTTCTGGTTCTGGAATGTAAGAGTCAAGCGCTTCAACAAGAGCAAGAACTGAAGACTCACCATATTGACCAGCATCGCCTTCCAACGCTTTAAGCGCAGAACCACGGATAACTGGAGTGTCATCACCTGGGAAGTCATAAGTAGAAAGAAGTTCACGAACTTCCATTTCTACTAATTCAAGTAATTCTTCATCATCAACAAGGTCACACTTGTTTAAGAATACGATGATGTAAGGTACACCAACCTGACGAGAAAGAAGGATGTGTTCACGAGTTTGTGGCATTGGACCGTCAGTCGCAGCACACACAAGGATCGCGCCGTCCATCTGAGCAGCACCAGTAATCATGTTTTTAACGTAATCGGCGTGGCCCGGGCAGTCAACGTGCGCGTAGTGACGAATTGGAGAATCGTATTCTACGTGTGAAGTATTAATTGTAATACCACGTGCTTTTTCTTCAGGTGCTGAGTCGATTTGTGAGTAATCTTTCGCTTCACCGCCGTAAGTTTTTGCACAAATTGTTGCAATCGCAGCAGTTAAAGTTGTTTTACCATGGTCAACGTGACCGATTGTGCCCACGTTTACGTGTGGCTTATTACGTTCAAACTT
>NZ_JBQENP010000046.1:0-570 GCF_052044755.1 Acinetobacter sp. 22512
AGTTACTACCAGGTATGAACCAGGACTTTGATCCTGGCAAGTTACTACCAGGTATATTAATTGGCATTTTATTACATTGCTGGTCTCCCTTCAGGTTTAATCCGGGAGTGAAAAAAATGAATAAAATCAACACTTGTTATTTTTTAAGGATTGGCAAAATATGACAAAACATGATGCACATGTACTTAAGTTTAAAATGCAATTTTTTCCTATTAAGCTTTTTATTTTTATTGCGATGTTTTTCTTCACTACAGGGATGTTATTTGCTTCTTTCCTCTCTGTATTTAAGTGTTATTTTTAGCGTCTGAAAGTTCGCATAATGGGAGTTATTTAATGGATTTTACTAAAGATGAATTGGAAGATATTTATTTAACTTATCTTTCTTATGGTGTTATCGATACCCCAGTCATTCGTAAGATAGAAACTTGTTATGTTTTTTGTACTATCTGCGATAAATTGGTTGAGCTTCATGAATCTGAATATCATTTTGAAAGTCATGATGACTGAAAGTTCGCATAATGTGATGCACAGATTATGTTACTAAGCCCCAGTGAGAAGATTACGCAGTCT
>NZ_JBQENP010000047.1:0-153 GCF_052044755.1 Acinetobacter sp. 22512
ATGACGATGATGATGACGATCGTGGTGGCCGCTCAGGAGGCCGAGGCCGAGGTCGCAGTCGTGATGATGATGATGATGATCGTGGTGGCCGCTCAGGTGGACGAGGTCGTGGCCGCAGCCGTGATGACGATGATGATGACGATCGCGGTGGCC
>NZ_JBQENP010000047.1:253-463 GCF_052044755.1 Acinetobacter sp. 22512
GCTCAGGTGGTCGAGGCCGAGGTCGCAGTCGTGATGACGATGATGATGACGATCGCGGAGGCCGTTCAGGCGGACGAGGTCGAGGTCGCAGTCGTGATGACGATGATGATGACGATCGTGGTGGCCGCTCAGGTGGTCGAGGCCGAGGTCGCAGTCGTGATGACGATGATGATGACGATCGTGGTGGCCGCTCAGGAGGCCGAGGCCGAG
>NZ_JBQENP010000048.1:0-449 GCF_052044755.1 Acinetobacter sp. 22512
ACCGCTTTTGCAGCTTCTAAATCATTAAAGGCAACATGGTTGATACCGTTTGGAAGAGGTGCAAAGTCTTGTGAATATTTAGGTTGACCACCCGCTGAAACGGTAAATAAGGTACGGCCATGAAACGCATTGTTAAATGCCACAATGCCACTTTTGCCAGCAACACCGCTGTCTAGTCCAACTTTACGAGCTAGTTTTAATGCTGCTTCGTTCGCTTCTGCACCTGAGTTACAGAAGAATACTTTATCTGCAAATGTATTTTCGGTGAGTTGTTTTGCAAGGCGTAGAACGGGTTCATTTGTATAACCGTTGCCTACATGCCAAAGTTTTGTTGCTTGTTCTGTTAAAGCATTTACTGCCACTGGATGCGCATGACCTAATGCGTTTACTGCAATCCCGCCTGCAAAATCGATATATTCTTTATTTTCTTGATCCCAAATACGTGAACC
>NZ_JBQENP010000049.1:0-447 GCF_052044755.1 Acinetobacter sp. 22512
ATGGTCCACACACCATTACCGTGACTGCAACAGATGCAGCAGGCAATGCAGGTACCGATACAGCAGTGGTGACGATTGATACTAGTGTTCCAGTTGTATCTTTAGATGACTTAACTACTAATGACACAACTCCTGCTTTAACAGGGGTAATTAATGACCCAACAGCCACTGTGGTTGTGAATGTGGATGGCGTTGATTATCCGGCAGTGAATAACGGTGATGGTACTTGGACGCTTGCAGACAATACTTTGCCTGCATTAATAGATGGTCCTCATATTGTAACTGTAACTGCAACTGATCCAGCTGGAAATACTGCTACAGATACAGCTACGCTTACTATTGATACAGTACCTGCAGACCTGATCGGTGCGATCACGATTCCTGAAGACTTAAATGGCGACGGTATCTTGAATGCAGACGAGCTAGGCACAGACGGTACCTTCAATG
>NZ_JBQENP010000050.1:0-440 GCF_052044755.1 Acinetobacter sp. 22512
GCGCAATTGAAAAACCTTAGCGTGCTATATTTTCCGTTTCCTGAGACGACCCCTATCATTACGACGAACTTGAGCTTCTCGGAATGGAGCAATGTATTTGGTGATGCTAAGTTGACGACTGCACTGCTGGATCGACTGACTCATCATTGCCATATCATCGAAACGGGTAATGAATCCTATCGTTTTAAGCAAAGCACGGAGGAAGCCAAGCAGCGTATAAAGAAACGAGAAGCAGAGAAAGGAGAGTTATTTTAACCGTCGATCAGTGAAGAAAAAGCAACAGCAATTGATCGATTTATCCACAGCAGTGTAGTACGCTACATTGCTTAAATGCCTGGTCAATATTCAACGAGCATCGCTGGTCAATATTAAGTGAGCGTCAACAATCTTGGGCATTTCGGGGTATCTCTGGTGGCACAAACAGGTTTGCAGTTTGACCT
>NZ_JBQENP010000051.1:0-405 GCF_052044755.1 Acinetobacter sp. 22512
GGTCTGTGCGGGCTGCGGCGCCGTGCCTTCGGGCGCCTCGTCCGGCACCAGCGCATGGTCCACCTCCACGGCGTGGGGCGGCCACCCGCGGACCATGGCCACATAGCGCTTGCACACCTCGGCCGACATCCACGCCTGCCCCAGCAGCGAGGCGGCTTCCGGGTCCAGCGCCATCAGCAACACACCCGACGTGCCCTTGTCCAGCCGATGCACGGGCCAGACGGGCTGCCCGATCTGGTCTCGCAGGGCCTGCAGCACCACCCTGTGTTCGCCGGCGTCCAGCCCGGTGCGGTGCACCAGCCAGCCTGGCGGCTTGTGCAGTGCGATCAGCCGGTCATCGCGCCACAGCACCGGCAAGGGGGCGATCGTCGTCATGCCGAAGAGCGCGGCAGCCAATGCTGCTCG
>NZ_JBQENP010000052.1:0-374 GCF_052044755.1 Acinetobacter sp. 22512
ATCTTGGGCATTTCGGGGTATCTCTGGTGGCACAAACAGGTTTGCAGTTTGACCTTTCCACATCTCAGGGAAAGCTCATGGCTTCTGTGATGTCTGCATTAGCAGAGTTTGAGGGAGATTTACTACGTGAACGTGTGCGCTCTGGTGTAGCAGCGGCACAAGCGCGGGGCGTTGTGTTTGGTCGTCGTCCTGGTCAACGTACCAAGTCAGATCGTCTGGCACCTAAAGTGTTGGAGTTGGTGTCTGCTGGACACTCTTATCGACAAGTCGGTCGGCTGGTCAATCTAAGCAAAAATACCGTGTTGGATATCGTTAAAAGAAGTCGGAGTGAAAATCCTTAGCGTGCTATATTTTCCGTTTCCTGAGACGACCCC
>NZ_JBQENP010000053.1:0-363 GCF_052044755.1 Acinetobacter sp. 22512
TCTGGTTGGCACCCGTGATTTTGCTGACACGTTGCAGGTTCATGATATCGACATCGTATTCACGAACATGTGCTTCCATCTCGGCAGCAAACTTAGGGCCTTGAGTCTTTTGCACAGACGTGAAGTTTTCAATGTCCATGGTATCCATGACCTGACCACCAAAGCGTTCAGCCACGATACCGGTATTAATACCTTTACGTGCAGCATAGATTGCAGCTGTCGCACCTGCAGGACCACCACCAATCACCAATACATCAAAAGCATCTTTAGCATTGAGTGCTGCTGCATCTTTTTCAGCTGAGTTGGTGTCAAGTTTTGCCACAATCTCTTCAAGGGTCATACGACCTTGACCAATGTGCTCGT
>NZ_JBQENP010000054.1:0-355 GCF_052044755.1 Acinetobacter sp. 22512
GTGCACCTGGTTTGGGACCAGGGGGTCGTAGGTTCGAATCCTACTGCTCCGACCACTTAAAATAATATTTTAAGATCGGCGAAGTATCGCATGATAAGCATCATCGGTTAAGCGCCTGTAGCTCAGTTGGATAGAGCATCCGCCTTCTAAGCGGATGGTCACAGGTTCGAATCCTGTCAGGCGCGCCATTTGGTAGCTTGGTACATAGAACTTATTTGATGGTGGATGTAGCTCAGTTGGTAGAGCCCTGGATTGTGATTCCAGTTGTCGCGGGTTCGAATCCCGTCATTCACCCCAATTTCGGAGCATAGCACAGCCTGGTAGTGCACCTGGTTTGGGACCAGGGGGTCGTAGG
>NZ_JBQENP010000055.1:0-350 GCF_052044755.1 Acinetobacter sp. 22512
TGGTCAGTACCAAACCCGGGCAATCTGGTAGATGGCGATACGGTTACAGCAACAGCGACTGACCCTGCAGGCAATACTTCATTGCCAGGTACAGGCACAGTCTCTGCCGACATCACACCGCCGGTGGTTGCACTTGATGATGTGTTGACGAATGACAGCACACCAGCACTCACTGGTACAGTGAACGATCCGACAGCAACAGTGGTTGTGAACGTGGATGGTGTTGACTATCCGGCAGTGAACAATGGTGACGGCACCTGGACGCTTGCAGACAATACACTTCCTGCGTTAACTGATGGTCCACACACCATTACCGTGACTGCAACAGATGCAGCAGGCAATGCAGGTAC
>NZ_JBQENP010000056.1:0-347 GCF_052044755.1 Acinetobacter sp. 22512
CTTCGTGCTGACCAAGTGTTGCAAAACAAATTGCATAGCTTGCCAAACACAACGGTGATTATGAATGCCTTAAGTACAGAAGTGTTAGGTGATGGTTCACAAGTGACTGGTCTTAAATATAAAGATCGTGCGACTGATGAAGAGCATGTGGTCGAGCTTGCGGGGATCTTTGTACAGATTGGTTTACTGCCAAACACTGACTTCTTGAAAGACAGTGAAGTTGAATTAACCAACCGTGGCGAGATCATTGTGAATGACCGCAACGAAACCAATGTGCAAGGTGTATTTGCTGCGGGTGACTGTACGACTGTACCTTACAAGCAAATCATTATTGCTACAGGTGAAGG
>NZ_JBQENP010000057.1:0-315 GCF_052044755.1 Acinetobacter sp. 22512
TTCCAAACGGTATCAACCATGTTGCCTTTAATGATTTAGAAGCTGCAAAAGCGGTCATTAATGAGCAAACTTGTGCCGTGATTGTTGAGCCGATCCAAGGTGAAGGCGGCGTTATTCCTGCTGACATAGAATTTTTAAAGGGATTACGTGCACTGTGTGATGAGTTTGGTGCATTGCTGATTTTTGATGAAGTACAAACCGGTGTTGGCCGTACAGGTGCACTGTATGCTTACATGAACTCTGGTGTTATTCCAGATGTGTTAACGACTGCAAAAGCACTAGGTGGTGGTTTTCCAGTCGGTGCAATGCTAACAA